>JBBRNU010000082.1:0-11106 GCA_038230115.1 Chthonomonadales bacterium
GCTCGCCGCGAACCTGCCCGTCGTTCAAACGTTCACGAAATCGGGCGGTTGGCTGCTGCTTAATCACCTGACGCCGGACGGTCTGGCCGATTACAACAAGATTGTCGGCGTCGCGCATTTAATTCGCCCGTTCCGGCGCGAGCGCGTCACGTTCCCCCCGGTTCGCCATCCGCTCACGGCGGGACTGGCGACCGGAAATATCGTCATGGGATCGGGGCAGCGCATCTTTGGCTATCGTGACGATGAATACACGGCAACCGACTCGTTCAGCTACGTCGTGGACTACGACGACGTGGCCCCGTTCGCCAAAATGCCCGACGAGTTCCTGTACAACATCGTGAACGGCTTTGTTTCCGCCGACGGCTGGCCGCTGATCGTAGACCTGCCGGTTCCCGAAAACGGCGGGCCGCTCGACATTGCGATGCAATTGCCGCGCCCGGAAAAAATCGTCGAGTTTACCTGGACCGGCAACACGTTCTACTACCCGACCACTGCCGTAAACTTGATTTTCGACGGCGACAAAGCGTCGCCCCTGGCGCTGAAGGTTAAGCCGGACAATTCGCCGCAGATATTCTCGCTTGCCGCGCCGCGCGCGGGCAAAGACATCACGCTCGAACTGGCCCAATGGCAGAAACTGCCCGACGTCAAGCCGGTCATCGGTCTGGATAACATCACGCTCAAAGCCTATCGCAGCCCGGATTTCTACCGCAAGGTCAAGCCCCTGCTGAACATCGGGGCGATGATGGCCTATCCGCAGGGCGCGGGCGGCATCGTTCTCAACAACGCGCTTTATCAAGACAACGAGGCGGTTCCGATCAACGCGGCGAAGAAGCAGGCCATTCTCGCCACGCTCCTGCGGAATCTCAACGCGCCTTTCACGGGCGGGCAGACGCTGCTCGCCGGGGCCGGATTGACGTACCAGACGCTCGACCTGTCGCGGCAGGCCAACCAGTATCGCGACGACAAGGGCTGGTTCGGCGACAAGGCGTTCACGTTCCGCGACCTGCCGACCGGCAAGCAGAACTTTGCCAACGTCCCGTTTCAAATCTACGACTTCGCGACCTCGCCCGTGCCGACCGTTGTAATGCTCGGCGGGCCGAACGTGCCGAACAACCTGCCGGAAGCCGTTCGCGACATCCCGGTCAACCGCAAGGCCGACGCTCTGTTCTTCCTGCAAACCGCGCGCCTCGACCAGCGCCGCAGCGAGGGCGAAGTCCGCGAAAACCGCAAATACGAGTTGGCCCGCTACATCGTCACCTACACCGACGGACAGACGGTCAATGTCCCCGTGTATGCCGAACTGGACGTGGACGACTATCGGCAGACCGCGCCGACGGCCATCCCTGGCGCGCAAATCGCCTGGATTCGGCCTTATGCGGGAACGCCCTACTCGGCGGTCGCTTACGCGCAGCAGTGGAACAATCCGCGCCCCGACGTGGCGATCCAGAGCGTGGGCCTGACCTACGGGGCCGACCGGCGCGGCGTTCCGGCCCTGCTCGCCCTGACCGCCGCAACCAAAGCCCGCCAGACCGCGCAAAAGGAAAAGTGACGCCCGCCATGCGTTTGCTGCTTCACATTTGCGCGCTGGCGGACTGGCAGGCGGCGCAGGACGGGGGCGGGTATCGTCCGCCGAGTCTGGACTTGGAAGGGTTTATTCACCTTTCCACGCCCGATCAAGTTCTGATACCCGCCAATCGGTTTTATCACGGCCAGACCGGGCTGGTTCTGCTTGTCCTCGATGGCGACCAATTGACCGCGCCCGTTCGTTTCGAGGCGGCCCCCGACGCAGGGGAAATGCGCTTCCCGCACCTGCATGGCGGGCTGAACCGGGACGCCGTGCGCGCCGTAATTCCGTTCCCGCCGCAGACGGACGGAACGTTCGCCCTGCCTCCTTCTCTTGCCAAAACCAATATCGTGGCGGAAACTTCCGAGGCTAAAATTTGACCGCTCATTCTCCTGACCGCCAGCCATTTTCCCGAAGTTTCTTGCTCACGCTTTGCTTCCTCTCGCTGTTTGCGTCGGGGACGCAGGCCGCGCCTAAAGACACCGGCGCGCACAGCGAAACGCGCGTCGTAAAAGCGAACGGGCGCACGTACCGCTGCAAGGTCGTGACCGTTGATCCGCGCCGCCTCGAAGCCCGGCTCATTATCGCCAGCGACGGGCTGGGCCGCACCGAAGCATTTGACTCCATGCTGCGCCGGTCGCGGGCCGTCGTGGGCGTCAATGGGTCGTTTTTCGACGCTTACAACCCGGTCGGCGACAAAGACCCGAACATGACCCTGATCCGCAGCGGGCAAGTCGTGCATAAGGGCGGGGCCGGCACGCTCGTCGGGTTCGGGCCGCGCGGCAGCGTCGTCATGGGGCGCGTGGATTTGCCGATTCGCGGCACGGTCGCCGTCGCGGGCCGTCCGCTCGGCGCGTGGTACGCCTACTGGATCAACCGGACGCCGCAGAGCGCCGATAACATCACGATTTTCACGCCCGCGCGCGGCTCCCGCGCCCGCGTCACGGACGGAATCTGCGTCGTCGTGAACAACAACGTCGTGCAGCGCGTGGCGTATGGCGACGCGCAAATTCCGCCGACGGGCTACGTCATCCATTTTCGGGGCGGCGAGGTCGGGCAGGCGCAAAAATTTCCCATCGGCGCCGAAGTCGGCTATCGCGTACAATATGCGGGGCCGAACGCCGCCGCGTGGCAGAGCGTGAACGAAGCGTTCGGGGCTGGCCCGCGTCTGATAACGGACGGGGCCATCACGTTCGCGCCTCTCGAAGAGGGCTTTCAAGACCCGAAGATTTTGACCAATTACGGCCTTCGCAACGCGCTTGGCGTGCTGCGCGACGGCAGAATCATTCTGGTATCGTTAGGCGGCGTGACCGTGCAGCAGCTGGCCTCCATCATGAAGGCGCTCGGCGCGTATCAGGCGATGAATCTGGACGGCGGCGCGTCCGCCAGCCTGTACTGCAACGGACAGACCCTGGTGCGCCCCGGTCGCCTGTTGAGCAACGCCCTGGTTTTCGTGCGCCCGTAATGTGTGTGGCTCCGAAAGGCCCGTCTGCGTTGCCGGGGCTATAAAAGCCCCGTCAGGGAGGCGAACCAGTTCGCCAAGCGTCCTCGCGGACGCCAATGCCGCCCCGCCTGTAAATTGGAGCCTGAAACGAGTTGTGGCGTTCCGGTTGGGCAAAGTTGCGGTCAGCAAGGTCACGGGTATGAAAACCGCGTCTGCGGAGCCTTCGGCCGGTCACAGCGCAGTAGTCACGGTTATAAAAACCGTGTCTGAGGAGCCTGCGGCTAACCGTCCGTTGGGACGGAAAGGCCGCTCTAATTGAAGATTCTGTTGGCGCTAGGTCTCGCGTCCGCGAGAATGCTTGGCGAACTGGTTCGCCTCCCTGACGGGGCTTTTATAGCCCCAGCAATGCCGCGCTGAGCGGGACAGACAGGATATTAGCGTCCTCAAGGACGCTTAGCCGCAGGCACGGTTTTATAACCGTGACCTATTTACGCCGCCAGGAAGCAGGCGAGGAACCATTTCATGACCGAACAACTCTGGGCGACGTGGCGGCTCCAGTACATCGAGAACGCCGACAAAACGACCGGCTGCATTTTTTGCGAGTTTCCAGCCCGCGATCCGGCCCTGGACACCGAAACTTACATCGTGTATCGCGGCCAGTACGCCTACATTATTCTTAACGCCTACCCCTACAGCAACGGTCACCTCATGGTGGTTCCCTATCGGCACACGGCCAGTCTCGACGACTACGACGACGGCGAACTGCTCGAAGTGATGCGGCTGACCCGGCTTTCGCTGCGCCTGCTCCGAGCCGCCTTTCACCCCGGCGGCTTCAATCTGGGCGTCAACATGGGGCGCGTGGCCGGGGCGGGCATCGCCGATCATCTGCACTGGCATGTCGTGCCGCGCTGGAACGGCGACACCAATTTCATGCCCGTCCTGGCCGACGTGCGCGTCATTCCCGAAAGCCTCGCCGTCGTTTACGAGCGCCTGCGCGCCGTTTTGCCCGAAGCCCTGGAACCGTCGGAACAATTGGAACAAAGCGCCCGCCCGGATAGTAACAAGGAAAGCGAAAACAAAATGAGGTAAGGAGCGGAAATTTGGCGGGCAAGAAGCAAAACCCGGATGCCGACGGAACCGTGATGACTCCCGACAAGGCGGAAGCCGAGGCCGAGAAGCGGGACGGTCACGCGCCCGAAGCGCAGGAGGAAGCCGAAGCGCAGACGCTTGACGAAACGACCGGGTTGACCAGGACCGAGCGCATCGCGCTCCTGGCCGAGCGCGCGTCCGTATGCGTGGCCTGCGGTCTGGCAAAAACGCGCACCAATGTCGTGTTTGGCGACGGCAACCCGGAAGCTCCCCTGATGATCATCGGCGAGGGGCCGGGCCAGAACGAGGACGCGACCGGACGGCCCTTCGTCGGACGTTCGGGAATGCTGCTCGACCAGTGCCTGCGCGAAAACGGCATTACGCGCAAGCACGTTTATTTGTGCAATGTCGTGCGCTGCCGCGCCTGCCTGCTGGAAGCCGGTCGCCTAAAAAACCGCCCGCCCACGCCCGACGAGTCCCGCGCCTGCGCGCCCTGGCTCGAACAAACCATCGAAACCATCCAGCCGCGCGTCATCCTTTGTCTGGGAGCGCCCTCGGCCAGCAGCATCATTCATAAAGGCTTCAAGATGATGCAGGAGCGCGGGCAATGGTTCGAGTCGAAATACACGCGCTACGCGATGGCCGCCCTGCACCCGGCCTATATTCTGCGGCAGCAGGGCGAAGCGTATGAGGCGTCGCGCCGCTCGCTCGTCGAAGACATCGGCATGGCTCGTCAGAAAGTCATCGAGGCCAAGCGCGAACCCAAAATGACGCTCTTCTGATGGCTGCCGTTCTGTATTATCGCCCTGCACGCTGAGGGGTCGTACTCTCGTTTAACAACCCGCTGCATCAATAGTCGCATTTATTGCGACCCGCGCTGAAAATTGTTCTGGCGGGGAACTGACGCCGCTTCTGTTTCGTTTCGTTTCCTGAGACCCGTCCATTTGCGAACTGCAGGCGGGCAGAGCCAAATCCTTTCGCCGAGGGCGCAGGAAGGTTGTCAGCAAGCAAGCCCGGCTGACGCGAGGAAGCGCGCCGATGCGAACCGTGATGTTCGTTCATTCCCTGCGTTCCGATTGGAAGCACGGCAGCGCCCATTTTCTGCGCGGCGTCGCGACCGAACTGCTCGCGCGCGGCTTCGAGGTCGCAGTCTATGAGCCGGAAAACGCCTGGAGCGTCCAGAATCGCGTATTCGACCGGGGCGAGGACGCGCTGGTCGCGTTTCATCAGGCCTACCCCACGCTGAACCGCGTTCGCTACGATCCCTTTACACTGGAGTTGGGACGCGCGCTGGATGGCGCGGATTTGGTTCTGGCGCACGAATGGAACGACCCCGCCCTCATCGCGCGCATCGGGCGGCATCGCGCGCATCGGGCGGCATCGCGCGCATCGGGCGGCATCGCGCGCATCGGGCGGCATCGCGCGCAGTCTCGCGAAACCGTTCTGCAGTAATTCGCGCCTCCCCGCCCCGGCCTCGCTGCACGCTGCGGCTTTGCCCCGCATTGCGACTTTGCGCCTGCGCGTTTCTGGCCTCTCCCGGACCGGACACGCCTCCCTTTTCCTGCCGATGTTGTTTTCCATTTTCGGCCAGACAGTCTTGCCGCGTCACCTGTACCCGCCATCCGCCCTGCGTCCACAAACGCCTTCCCGCCCGCGCTCTTTTTTCTTGACGATAAAAAAGGACAGACTCGATAAAAATGCGGCGTTACGCCGCAAAAATGTCGAACTATTTGTCAATATTTGTATCCAACCGGGAAACATTCCCCGTAAAAATTACGTCATTAGGTTACGGATGCTCCCCGCGCCCCGTGTTACCCGCTTGTGCAGTACAAGGAGACCCGTTTCATGTTCCGTCCAGCCAAGTTAGCCGTTCTGCCTGCGCTTCCCGGCGCGCTTCTGTTGTGCGCGCTCGTTGCCGCGCCTGCCGCCGGGCAGGATGTTTATTTCACCCGCGACACGGTAATTGATTATCCCGTTCCCGGCTTCGCTTTCGTCGGGAAGGACACGCAGGGCCACGACAGCAGCCCGGATGTTCGCGTCGTGAACGCCGGGCCGGGTCACATCGGTTCCATCAGCGGCGACTTGTTTGTCTTCAATGGCAGCCGCGTCCTCACGTCCGGCATTATCGGCGGCGGCCTGTTCGGGTACGGCTCCAGCGCAATTACGCTTTCCGGCGGCAGCGTCGGCGCTTCCGTCGTTCTGGCGAATTCCAGCCAGATCACGATGCGCGGCGGTTCGGTCTCGCGCGACATGGTGGCGTTCGATTCCAGCCAGGTCGCCTTATCCGGCGGCGTTGTCAACGGCGACCTGTATCTCCTCCATGACAGCGTAGTTACGATTACCGGCGGCGCGGTTGGACAAGCCCTGGTCGCTTACGACAACAGCCGCATTACGATTTCGGGCGGATCGTTCGGCGGCAGCCAAGGCGTTGATTTCTACGCGACGGGCGACAGCATGTTGACTCTGGAAGGTGAAAACCTGAAACAGTCCAATCCTCGCCTCGATCCCAACCTGGGCGGCGTAGATTACGACCTTTCCGGTACGCTGACTGACGGCAGCAATTTGAATGGCTGCGTACTGAACATCAGCGAGGACGCGCGCCTCCAGTTTCAGACCGCAGCGGTGGTTCCCGAACCCGGCCCTATCGCGCTCACAGCGGGCCTGATAACGCTCGGCGCGGGTCTATTGCGCCGCCGCGCTCGCGTTCGCCGCTGACCCCTCGCCTCGGAACGGTTCCACGCGCCTTGCTCGGACGGTTTGTTTTCCCGTCGTTATGTCGCCGCCGCTACTCGGACGGATAAATTTCGCCTTCCGACTCGACCTTGCGCGCCGCCATTGCCAGAGCTTCCAGTAAGGGCGTCGCATCCCGTTCGGTCAGTTCAATATTGCTCCCGTCGGCGAAGAAAATACGGCAGCGCGCATCCACGCTGTCCCGCCCCATCACGCGCACCGACACGATGTGATCCGTATTCAAATACTGTTCGATCAAGCGCACCCACATGGCTGTTTTCCTCCCGCGTCGTCCCTGCGTTTCGCCGCCCCATCCTTCACGACGGCGTGTTCCACCGTCAACCTCTTGTCTGCGTCTACGCGCGCAGCGGGCATAAGGTTCGCGAGAACGGGCTTTCGTTTAGCCGCAAATAAACGCTTCCTACCTCCCGCTCTTCCGGCAGGAGAACGCTCTTCCCTGCGCCAACTAATACCCGGCCCCGGCGCGGCGTCCTGCGCCCGATCCGCCCGCGCGTCCACGTTTACGTTTGCTTCATGCGCCGCGCCATCCCGACAGGAGTCAACCGCTATGCCCGTCAGCCCGCTCGCCGGAAAACCCGCGCCCGCCAGCCTTCTCATTGACGTCGCCCGCTTATGCGACCAGTACTACACCCTCCATCCCGACCCTGCGAACCCGGCCCAGCAGGTCAGTTTCGGCACATCGGGGCATCGCGGTTCCGCCGCCAGCGCCACTTTCAACGAAGACCACATTCTAGCGATTTTGCAGGCCACGCTCGAATACCGGCACGGTCAGAATATCACCGGCCCGCTGTATCTCGGCAAAGACACACACGCGCTTTCGGAACCGGCCCAGCGCACCGCGCTCGAAGTGTTGGCCGCGCACAACGTCGAGGTCTTCATCGCCCGCGACAACGGGTACACGCCCACGCCCGTCATCTCGCGCGCCATTCTCGCCTACAATCAAGGGCGAACCGGCGGTCTCGCCGACGGCCTTATCCTCACGCCCTCGCACAACCCGCCCGACGACGGCGGCATCAAATACAATCCGCCTTCGGGCGGCCCCGCCGACACCGACATTACCAGCGCCATCGAAACCCGCGCCAACGCCCTCCTGCGCGACGGAAACCGCGACGTGCGCCGTATCTCCTATGAGGCCGCCCTGCGCGCTTCCTCCACGCACGAAACCGATTTCGTCACGCCCTACGTCGCCGATCTGGAAAACGTTATTGACCTGGACGTGATTCGCGACGCAGGCGTTACGCTGGGGGCCGATCCGCTCGGCGGGGCAAGCCTGGCCTACTGGGAGCCGATTGCCGACCGCTATAAAATCAACCTGACGCTGGTTGACCGCGCGCTGGACCCGACCTTCCGCTTTATGCCCGTAGATCACGACGGCAAAATCCGCATGGACTGCTCGTCGCCCTACGCCATGAGCAACCTTGTGCGCCTCAGAGACCAGTATCGCATCGCTTTTGGCAACGATACGGACGCCGACCGGCATGGCATCGTGACGCCCGGCGCGGGCCTGATGAACCCGAACCACTATCTGGCCGTCGCCATCTGGTACTTGTTCAACAACCGTCCCCACTGGCCCGCCCGCAGCGCCATCGGTAAAACCGTCGTCAGCAGCAGCCTGATTGACCGCGTTGCCGGGGACATCCGACGTCCGCTGGTGGAGACGCCGGTCGGTTTTAAGTGGTTCGTGGAAGGTCTGCTGCGCGGCGACTTCGGCTTTGGCGGCGAGGAAAGCGCGGGCGCGTCGTTCCTGCGAAAAAACGGCGCGGCCTGGACGACGGATAAAGACGGCCTGATCATGGGACTGCTGGCGGCGGAAATCACCGCCCGCACGGGCCGCGATCCCGGCGAGCATTACGAAACCCTCGCCGACCGGCTTGGCCGACCGCTGTACACGCGCCTGGACGCCGCCGCGAACGCTGAACAGAAAGCCCGCCTGAAAAAATTGACGCCGGACGCTGTGCGCGCCGATACGCTTGCGGGCGACCCGATTACGGCCCGGCTTACCGAGGCGCCGGGCAACCATGCGCCCATCGGCGGCTTGAAAGTCACGACCGAAACCGGCTGGTTCGCCGCCCGGCCCTCCGGCACGGAAGACGTTTACAAAATCTACGCCGAGAGTTTCCGCGACCAATCACATCTTGACCGTATCGTCGGCGAGGCCCAGGAAATCGTCGCCGACGCCCTGACATCATAGCCCGGCTCGCGCAGGCGAAGTCCCATCGCGCCCGCGCGAATCATTTTCGCCTGATGCGCGTTTCGTCCGACGCAAAAAGAGACGGGGGAGTTGAATTCAACTTCCCCGTCTCTTCATTGGTTTGCGTTGTCGTCGGCAGGAGCCGAGAGACTAATCCCCTCTGCGGCCCAGGTTCGCCGTCACGATGTCCACGTCGCGCTGCGTCACCACGCCGTCGCCATCCACATCCACCAGGTCGTTCGTGAACCTTCCCATCGCCGCCTTGACCGCATTCACGTCCGCCTGGTCAATGACGTTGTCGCCGTTCACGTCGCCCGCGTAGAAGACCGGCTGCCCCGTAATCGGAGTTTTGCCGGTGTAGATGTTCGCCAGCCGCTTGCGAAGGAAGCGCGGGATCGTGACGTAAGCGTCGTAGTAGCCAAGGACGGAGATATTCGTTTTGTACCACCCGGCGGCGGACAGGACGCCGCTTCGGATTTCCACGGGCGTGGGGCGCACGACCTGCGGGTTCGCGTGGTAGAACTCGACCTTCACGCTCAGATTGGCCTTGCTGCCGCGATAGTACTGCAGCAGCGGGTACATCTGAAACGGGATGTTGTTGCCCGCCACGAGCTGCCAGATGCCGCGTCCATAGGTCGCCGCATACAGGTTACCGGTCGTGGCCTGAAAGCCCAGCGTGCGAATGTCGGCGTTGGGCAGTCCCAGGGGAGCCGTCGCGTTCTTCCAGGTTTTGCCGCCGTCCGTCGTCCCGAACACGCCGATGTCGGTTCCGACGAACATGGCCTGCTCATCATCATGCGGCAGGATAACGAGGGCGTTGGCCGGAATGTCGGGCAGCGGGGATGGCCCGCCCGTTCCGCTGATGTCAATCCAGCCTGCGAACCCTGCGTTGTCGTTGCGCCACAGGTGCGGCGACCCGCTTCCCGAAAGGGTCGCGAAAACCCGCCGGGGGGCGCCGACGCTGACCGTCAGGGACGTAATCGAGCGGCCCGGCAGGTTGCCATTGATCGGGATAAACAGATTGTTCTTGGTGGCGTCGGCGTTCGGAAGGTAAACCCAGACGTTGCCATCCACCGTCCCGACGTAAGTAATCGTGGACTTCTGCGATTTTGTGTAAGCCGTCGCGATGGCGGAGACGTATCCAAAGGGGCCTGCCAGATATTTGACCGGATTGGTGGTGGCGCCGTCCGTCTGCTCCGTCCACGCCGCGCCGTCGAAGTGCCACAGCCGCCGGCTGCCGGTGTACAACTGTTTGGGGCCGGTGTTGTCGAGGATTATCGGGTAGATGAAACCTGCGTTGTCCATCGTCGGGTCGCCGCAGTTGCAGGGAATGCCGATACTGCTGTTCCAGAAAGTGTCGGTTTTGTTGACCGGCAGGATCAGGCTGGTTCCCACAACATCGCTTTGAGAGGACGAGAACTGGGTGGCGGGGACGCTCGGCTCGATGCCGCAGTACCCGCCGTCGCCCCCGGAAGCCTCATCCCACTTGAGCGGGTTTCCGTTGATGTGCGGCGTTCCATTGTCCTGCGAGCCGCCGATAATGTCCAGCGGGTTGTGCGGGTCGAAACCGGCGGCGTAAAACTGCGTGATCCCCAGAGCGGCGTTCAGGCTCGTGAACTTGTCGGTGTTCTGCTCCTGATTATAGGCCAGACGATAAACGCCCCCATCGTTGCCGATGAGCATATCGTTGGGGTTGTTGGGATTGGCCGCAAAAGCGTGCTGGTCGGTGTGCAGCAGGTCATTTCCGGTCCAGCCCTGCCCGATGTCAGCCCAGGAGCCGCCCGCGTCCGTGGATTGGTACACGTTTAGCAGGCCGACATAAACGACGTCGGTCGGGGTTCCCGTCGGGGCGTTGCCAACGCCTCCCACCCCCGGCAGTACGCCTTTCGAGACGCCAATATAAAAGTCGTAGAAGGCCTGACTCCACCATTTGGCGTCGCCGGTTTTATCCCGGTCCACCGGAAGGTTGTTGGTCGTATTGGCCCAGTTCGCGCCGCCGTCTGTGGTTTTGAAAACGCTGGCCGAACCACCGTCTACCACATAGGCCGTGTTCGGGTCAATCAGAGA
>JBBRNU010000083.1:0-11103 GCA_038230115.1 Chthonomonadales bacterium
GTCTGCGTGAACTGGAGTCTGATCGCGCTCGTCTTCCACCTGCTGCTGATGTTCGTGGCGGCGCAGGCGGCGGGCGGGCTGCTGCAAACGCTGCTCAAACCCGCGATGGACGCCGCAATGCAGTCCGGCAGTCGGGCGGGCGCCGGGAGCGGGGGCGCAAGCGTTCCCGGCGAGGCCCCCTGACGCGCCGGCGAATTTCGCCCTGCATAAGTCCGCTGAAAATCCCGACATCAAGGAAAGGAACCCGCCCGCGTGCAGCGCAAACCAGCCCGATTGGGCGGGGGCGCCGTCCCGTTATGGCAGGCTGAGGATCAGCGGTTATGTACGCGAAATACGACGGTTTTATCGAAGCCCTCCTGCGCCGTTCGCAGCCGGAGTTCGCCTTCATCACACGAGGCTACGCCCTCGACTTGCCAGCGGAACTGACGTGGGCGTTGGTCAAGGCGCTCGTCGCGGAACAGGGGCTGGACGCGACATCCGCCGCACGGGTGGTTTTGAATTTCTGTGAGCGGCGGGGCGAGTTAATCCCTGCCATCCTCAACAGCCCGCCGCCCGAAGCCGGGCTGGAGCCGCGCGCATTCCGTCACTGAGCCGGGCCGCTGAGTCCATTCTCGTTCAGGAGAGACCGCCGTTGACATTGACCACGCCGCTTGAAACCTCGCCCGACAATCCCGCCGCTTCGTTTCCGCCCGACGCCGTGCGGCGCGACGTTTCCATTCCGCTCGACGCCTGTGTCGCGCTCGACGCTTCCGTTGCGGTCGTGCAAGCGAATGCGGCTCCGGTTTCAGAAAGTTCCACGCCCGAACGCGCCCTCGCCCCGCTCGAAATCGCCCTGCGCGTCCAGCGCGCCAATGCGGAACAGGCCCGCCGCGTCGCCGACTGCCTGCTGACTTTTCACGAAACGCTGCTCGACGCGCTCGCCCAGCCCTGCTTCGCCCTGGACGATCAAGGCCGGGTCACGCGCTGGAACCCGGCCCTCGCTGCGCGTTCGCAGAAGCCTGCCGCCCAGGTTTTGGGCCAGCCGCTCGCCGACGTGTTTGCCCCGCCCGCCCACGCGGAAATCCTGCGCGCCCTTCAAACCGTCCTCAACGCCCATGCCGCCCATCCCGCGCCCGCCGCTTTCACGATTGACGGCCCGCAGCGTCTGCTAAACGACCTGGACGCCGCCCGCCTGACGTTCGTCCCGCAGTATCGCATCCCCGGCTGCTTCGAATCCCTCGTCGTCCTCATAGAACTTCTATAAGAACGCTATAGAACTTGCTCTCGTGTCCGACACGGGGTTGAAACTTACTATTGTCGAAAGTGGCGTATCGGGCCGCGACGAGTAGAGACGAAATAAATTTCGCGGCGGCGGGTGGCGACGAAATGAATTTCTTCGCTGGTGGCGTTCCGTCGTGTGTCCTTCGGACACGATACGAGCGCCGTTGAAATCTTTACTGAAAAAGTCTCTCTCCGGTCTCTGCGCCTCCGTGCCTCTGTTGTTCAAACCGTATTCCCTAATTTTAGTAAAACAAAAACGGCCACCAGTTTCGCATCGGCTTGCCCGCGTCGTCCAGCGCCTTATTGTCCAGACCGGGCATACTCTGCCGCCAATACACCAGATACGGCCCCATGCAGTCGTTCGCCACGCCGCGATACCGGGCGAACTTCGCGCTCGACCAGGGTTCCGTCAGGTCTTTGCCGTTCTCGCCATCGTGCAGGCGGAAATGCTCGACGGCGCTCAAAACGGTCAGCGGGCTGTCCATGTCGAACTCGCGCCGCGCCGAGGGCGGAAACAGGACGCTGCCGCCCGCCGCCACATAATTGCGAACCGTGTAGTACTCGCCCTTGTAGCGATATTTCATCGTGCTGCGCGTCGGGTAGTCCACTTCCGTGCCGCCGTCGCGCCCGCCCAGCGAATCGAAGGGCAGGCTGTACCGGCGTTTCAGGTCGAACCCGGCGAACTCGCCGAAGTAGCGCGTGAAGTAGGGAACCGCCTTCGACGCCGCCATGCCCTCCATCGCCCGGCTCAAATGCTCCAGCGCGCAGCCCGGCCCGCGCTCCGGGTTGATATGCAAAATGCGAAGACTGCGCCCTATGAACGGCTGCTCGTTCGCGATCCCGAACCCCGCCTGCACGAACCGCCCGTCCATTTTGCGAAGCTCGGCGTCATACGCCTGCTTCACTTCGGTACAGGGCTGCGGCGCCCCGAACCGGCCCTGCACCGCCAGAAACCAGACTTCGTTGATGACGCCGTGATTGACCATCTCTTCCAGCGTCAGTTTTTTCGAGGGGCGATTGGGGTCCGGCACATCGTACAATTCGGTGAATTTGTCGGAAAACAGCTCGTCGTAGCGAAAATTGACCATGCCCTCGCGCCAGTCGGGGGGACGCGGGTAATCCGAGCTGTTGCCGTCCAGACGCTGGTCAGGAGGAAGCGGAACCGTGTTGGCGAGGTTGACGAGCTTGAAAACCTGGTAGTCGAGGAAGGGCGCGGCGCTGGCGCTGCGGTAGCCCTGATAGCGCGACGACTCGCGCACGGCGGCAATCAGCGCGTTCACCCGCCGCGACGCCTCGTCGCTGGAAAGCCCGTTGACGAAGTTCAACACGAGGACGCGGGGCCGGAGTTGGCGAATCTGGTTATGGTGCAGGCGGAGCCAGTCGTCGGAGTTGGCCCGACTTTCGCGGTTGGGCCAGACGACTTCGGGCGGCGCCGCCGTTTGTGTGCGCGCCCCGAAACCCGTCGCAAAAAGAAGCAGCCCGATTGCAATCGCCAACCGGGGGTAGCGCCAGCGCCGCGCGATCATGGCTCATTCTCCTTGCGTGAACATCGTTTGCAGGTCAATGGTATTAACAGGGGAAATGCGGAAACGTTATTCAAGCTCGGTGTTAAGCAGCCCGCAGTAAAGACAGGTGTTGCGCGGGTCGGCGGGGTCGTACAGCGCGGTGACCATTTGGCCTGCGGCAAGTGTCTTACCTATCTCGTTGGAAACTGAACCGGCGCGCTCTCCGAATGGCTCCGGTAGCCGATAAGTTACGTCATAACCAGTGTTGCTCATGCCCGGCTTCGATGCAACGCATTTGATAATCAGCGCGGGAACCGGAATGCCATACCGCGCCAGTCGCAATTCTTTGCGCTGTTCGAACACTGCAAGCGCAGGAATAAAACCCCAAAATCCCGTCCAGCTCAGCAAAACCAGCGTCCAGACCGTCATGCGCGCTTGTATCCGCTCGTCATTCACTTCGCCCACTCGATGCGTTTGATTGTGATTCGGGAGAAATGTTACGTCCAGCGTATCGCCCGGACGCTTTTGCTCATAGAGCGCGTAGGGAACTTTATCCTCGTCTTCGATTGAAGTGGGCGGCGTTGGCAACGAGTAGGAAAGAAGGTAAGTATTCGACTTGCCGCGAAACATGCGCTTGTCGGTGACGACCGCCTGCCCCAACAGGCCGTGCGCGCGGAGGGCGTACAGGTCGCGAAGATCGCGCGCGGCGAGCCAGCCGATCACGCAGACGCCCGCGAGCGCAAACAGAACGAACATCCGCACAACCGCTCGGCCTCCCGCCTTTACGCGCGCCCGGCGCGGCGTCTCCATCCGCAGTTCCGGCTCGATCTCATACGATGATTCCGCAGTCATACGCCCTTACTTGGTCTTGACCTCGATGTCGCCGCTGGCGGTTTGTAGAGATACGGGCGCGACGCCCGCCCCCAGCGTCACCACGCGCGGGTTCGACTCGTCGCTATCGTTGGAACTACCGTCCGGGCCGGGCGCGCTGACGCTGCCGCTGGCCGTTTGCAGGCTGAGTTTCGCCGAAACCGTGCGCGGCAGGGTCAGGGTCACATCGCCGCTGGCGCTTTGCACGTGCGCCGATTCCAGCGGAAGCGCGCCCGTCAGTTCCATCTCCGCGTCGCCGCTGGCGGTTTCCACGTTCAGCGCGCTGGCGTCCCCGACATAGTTCACGCTGCCGCTCGCGCTCTCGATTTCCACGCGCAGGGCGGGGCTGGCCGCAATCGCGCCGGTCGCCTCGATGTCGCCGCTGCCGGAGTGCATTTTCAGGCTGTCTTTCGGGCGCGTCTGCTCCGTGTTGAGGTCGCCGCTGGCCGTGCGAAGGTCGAGCGCGCCGCCCGCCCCGTGCAGGGCGATGTCGCCGCTGGCCGTTTCGATGTCGCTGCCGCCCGTAATGCCGCTGACGGTGATGTCGCCGCTCGCCGCGTGCAGATTCAGATGCATTCGCCGGGGCGCGCTGATCGCATAGCTGACATACGCGCTGACGCCGTTCGGCAGGGCGTGTTCCAGCGGTTTCGATTCGACCAGGAGCGTGTCGCCCTCCAACGTGGCCGTCGTTTTGACCAGCCCGAACAGCGGCTCGGCGTCCTTGGCGGCGCGGACGCCGGAAACATGCTTGATGGCGCGCACGCGAATTTCGTCCACGCCGTCCGCAGCGGGTTCCACCGTCACGTCGCCGCTGTCGGCTACCACGCGCAAGGTCATCACGCGCGTCGCCACAAAGGTCTTTTCCACGCTCTGCTTGAACTCGTCGCTGTGATCCGAGCTGTCGAAATGCACGGTTCCATGACAGCCGAGCGTCGTCAGCGTTCCCAGCGCGAGCGCCGCCGCCGCTTTCCAACCCTGCGCCCAGTTTCGTTGTCCGTGTCGCATGAGGGGGCTTTCCTTCAATTCAATCAATTCAACTGAAACGGGAATGAATGCCCGTTCTGAAGTGCGGCGAACGGGATTGAAACCCCGTTCTGAAATGCACAGCCCGCCTGCGCGGGCTGCAATGCCGAAAGGCCAAAGCGTGTCTGCAATCCGCGCAGGCAAATGCGACAGAGCGTGGCTTCCATTTACCGTCGGCGTTGGAGCGCATTCAGCCCGCGCAAGCCAGCCAGTCAAAGCGCGCATTTAAGCCCGCGCAGGCGGGCTGTGCGTTTCAGAACGGGGATTTATTCCCGTCTGTCCCTTTCAGGTTCCGTTCCGGCGCTCAAACCCGACCGCCGCGCGAGAACCACCGCGCCTCGCCCCGCAGCCGCGCCCCCAGCCAGTCCGGGTCTTTGCCGCCGCCCGTAATCAGAACCGATCCGACCCCCATCAGGGCGACGACGAACTCGGCGAACAGCCCGACGAACCCCATGTCCAGCGCGCCCAGAATGACGTTCAGCAGAAAGAACGACGCCAGTCCCAGCGCAATCCGTGTGTAAACGCGGTTGGATACATTGCAGCGTCCGGTTTTCTGCGCGATGAAGTCCCCGGCGTAGCGCATTCCGCACAGCCACCCGAACGCCAGCACGAGCAGGGGCAGGACGGCGACGAGCGCGCCGACCGGCGCGTACAGCATCCCCAGCGGCGACTTCATCAGGCCCGCATTGGCAATCAAAACAAAGAGCGTCACAATCGCGCCGATGATGCCGACAACCAGGCAGCGCGCCGGTTCCAATGTCACCATCCCGGCTACCTGATGCGTGGCGCGCGGCGCGATAGTCAGCAGAACCAGCATTCCGACCAGGCCCAGACCAAGCAGGGCCAGCTGCCCCCCCGTCCAGTCGTTGCGTTTGCGCTGATGCTCCGACATGCCCCCTGTCCAGGCCTCGCCTTCGGGAGCGGATGTCGGTTCGCTCTTGAGTGCAAACAGCATCGGCAGGACGCCGCTGTCGCGCTGCACGACCTTGACCGACGCCCCGGCCTGATTATCCACGCTGCCGCCGAAAGCCACAATGTCGCCGTCAACGGTCGCGCCAGGCTTGATCGTAATCGCGCTGTTGACCGCCGTCACGCCATTTGTAACGTGGCCCGCAATAATCAGGGGCCGGTCGTGAACCGTCAGGCCGTCTACGGTTTTGCCTTCGGGAACCGTGATGGTGTCGGCGTCCGACACCGTTGTTTCCGCATTGGACGGATTTGCCGGGGTTTTGGTCACATTGGCCGCGTCGGTTTTTGTCGCGGGCGGCGCCGGTTTGGTCGCGGGCCGGGCGTGATCCGTCGGCTGGTCAATCTCCTGCGGCGTCGCGCTAGGCTCGACCGCTTTGCCGGACGCGGACTGCGCCTGCATCGGGACGACATTGACCATCAACAAAGAACACAGGGCCGCGAGGGCGCAAATCATTCGCTGCACGGGGCTTGCCCTCCTAAAGTCCAAGACGTTGGCCGCGCTGCCGACGGGCCACCAGAACATAATACATCGCTACGCACAGACCAATATCCAGGGCGAGGCCCTGCAGCGCCAGCGATCCCAAACTGCGATACGTGTCGCCCACCAGCCCGCCCGCCTGCGAAAGCGCCGCGCCGGCCAGGACGGTCAGCCAGTTCAAGAGCGGCACGTGGCGCAGGGCGTCGCCGACCTGCCCCGCGCCCTCGCTGACGCCATTCCAGTTGGCTCCCAGCAGCGCCCGTCCCCAGGTCGTCGTGAAGGCCAGGGCCAGGAGCGCGGAGAAAATCCCGGCCAGCGTCAGCCGTTCCCGCGTTCGCATCGTCGTGCGCGTTTCCTGCGCCAATTCCGCGACCGTTTGCGGGGTTACGCTGGCCGCGCTTGCGAATCCAGCTGTCGTTCCCGCCGCCTGCCGCGTTGTGGTCGCGACTGAGGGGACAGCCCCGGTCGCAAAGTGGGGCGAAGCCACCGCAATGACCTTTTCAATTTCCCTGGTGTCAGTAGCCGCGCCCGCGACGGAAGGGCCAAAACCGGGGCGGGCGGCGGCCTGCGTAGGGTGCGGCGCGACCAGGCCGGGAACCGACAGCATTTCGGTCTGTATCCGGCTCATGATGAGACCGGAATAATCCATCGGCATTTCGGCGGGCGGCAGCGCGGCGAGCATCTGAATGACGCGCTTCATTTCGGCGAACTCGCGGGCGCAGGCTTTGCAGACGGCGAGATGGCCGTACAGCGTGGTCGCCATTTCGGGCCGAATCTGGCCGTCGTTTTCGATCAGCGCCGGAAGCAAGTCCTGGACGTGCGCGCACAGCCCGACCTGCGCCTGCGTTTCGGTCGCCCCTGCGTTATTCTGTTGTTGACCCGGAACGGCGGGCGGAGTCACATACGCGCCCCAACCCCCTTGTCCCTCCGGGGGGGTGTGTTCAAATCGGTTTTCCATCCGTTTCCATTTCTAAAACCGGGCGCAGGCGGCCTCGCAGCATTTCCCTGGCCCGGAAAAGATGTGTTTTGACCGTTCCCGTCGGCAATTCCAGCACGCGGGCTATATCGTCTACGCTCATGTCCTGCAAATGACGCATTACCACTACGACGCGGTACTTTTCGGGCAGGTTCAGAATAGCGTGATGCACGATTTCCTGCACCGCATCCCGAACCGCCGCTTCTTCCGGCCCGCAGGCGCGAGCGTCTGCGGCGGGTTCACGGCCCTCTTCCAGTTCCACGTCGAGCGAGAGCGCGCTTTTGGCTTTGCGTGAGCGCAACTGGTCAATACAGAGGTTAGAGGCGATTTTGTAAAGCCAGGTTAAAAAGCTGGCGTCCTGGCGGAACGAAGCCAGCGCGCCGTAAGCGCGCAAAAACGTCTCCTGCACGAGATCGCCCGAATCCTCGGCATTGCCCAGCATTCGGTACGCCAGATTGTAGACCTGGCGCTGATAGCGCAGCACGAGACCGTTATAGGCTGCCGTGTTTCCGCAAAGCGTTTGCCTTACCAGTTCGGCATCTTCTTGTTCCACCTGCGTAATCGTCCTCGTTTCCCCCTATACGAGCGCTTCCATCGTGAGTACGGGCCGGTTTCACCCCCGGTTTCGCCATTTCGCCCCTCCGCGCAGAAAATATCATCGGGCCGAACTTCAACTTGCTCTCAATCCGTCTCGCTCCATTCCAGGGTTATCCCAATTTAGTCGCAAAGAAGCGCCCCGGCGCAAAAGGGATCATGCCAAGGTTAAAATCTATACCTGTCGAACGTTTGCAGGAGACAGGCGTAAGCAATGATCTCGTGGGCAGGGTCAGTCAAAGACGTCGCCAAAGCGACAATGCATTGCGTGGCCTCTCGCTGCCGCCCGCGCCTTTGACGCAGGGTTACTCCGCGAAATCAACGTCGCGCGCTTCGCGTCCCGCCGCCGTGACGCCCGCCACGCATAGCAGGGCGATCACGATGACCCCGGCCAACGCCCTGTCCGCTCAAATCGCACCCCGTATAACGAAAATTTAACACAATCTTAATAAAAGGAGGCTAAAATCATGATATTATAAAGCGTCACGTTTCTTTGTGTTTGCGTCCGCTTGGAGCGGATAGGAAGGCTGTTCTATGTCCCGCAATCGCAATGTCCTGTTTGTCGTCGCGCCGCTTTTGGTAGCGGCATCATTCGCGACACCCCGCCTCCTGTCGCGTTTTCGACACCTGCGCCCACACGTCATCGAATGCGCGCCTTGCACTAATACAGGGTGCTATCTCGGCATCAACGAATACCGTAGGCCAGAAACAAACCTCAAAATTGTCTATTGTCTGGATTATGATGGCATCCCGCCCGGACACTGCTCCAATGTGATCGTATACGAATACAGCATTCATGACGCTGCCACGGGCGATCTCAAACGCTACTGCTTCATTACGGATTGTCAGGGAACGCCAGATAACTCGCGTCCTTGCAATAATCCCACTCCCATAGGCGGCGGGGGCTATTCGGCAATCGGAGGCGGGAAAAGCGCGCCCGGCTCGGACACGTGCAAAGGAGACCCGACGCTATGAAACGACGCTTGCTTGCCTTCACGCTGGCTCTGCTCGCGCTCGCCTTTGTGGGCTGGAACCTGCGTCGAAATCAGCCGCCTGCCGGAGCCGTGCGCGCGGACGAAGTTCCCTTGAAAGGGTTCGAGGCTAAGACGCTCGACGCCACGAAAACGGGCGACCCGGACGCGGCAATGCAACATCTGCATCAATTGATGGCTGCCCTGCGCGCCAATAACTGGGATGCAAACCCCAAAAAAGTTCCCCTCGCGTTGCAAACCCTGCCGGATGCTAAGTTTGCCGAAAATCCTGCTGACCGCAACGGTGAGTGCATCTTTCTACCCAACCAACCCGACACACCGAAAGACCATTACATCCCGGAGTTCGAGCCGATCGCCTTCTATACGCGCATCTACGCCCGCTACAACCGCGCCTACTACAAGGGTGACCGGTCGCAGTCGCATCCGACGGGCTATGTCATCGTAGGTTGGAAAGACGGCAGGATCGAAAAAATTCCGGTTACGCAGGTGCGCCAATTCAGAAGCAGTAATTCCAGCATACCCGGCGAACTGGATTGCTACCCAGGGATGGCAGTGTATGATACGGCCAAGTCGGACTCCATGTTGAGCGACGCCGCGAGCAAATGATGACGCATCGGGATTGACAACCGATGCAGACTCACGCCGCGTTTCCTTGTCGGGTGTTTTCTGTAGGAACGCTGTCTGCCGCCTCCCGCTCGATGACGGGCGCGGCGGGCAGCGCTTTTGCAAGTCTGATGGAACCGGATTGGCCTCACTCCGCGAAATCAACGTCGCGCGCTTCGCGTCCCGCCGCCGTGACGCCCGCCACGCATAGCAGGGCGATCACGATGACCCCGGCCAACGCACCGCCGTAGTTGTTCTCGTTGCGCTCCGCCAGCCGGGTTTGCAGGGGGCCGTTGACCGAAGACAGCAGGTTGCCCAACTGATAGGCGAGACCGGCGAACGTGCCGCGCATCGCGTTCGGGGCGAGTTCGCTTAGGTGCGCCGGAATCACGCCCCACGCGCCCTGCACCATGAACTGCATCAAAAACGCCCCGACCGCCAGCAGCGCCGCCGTCGGCGAGAACGCCCAGAGCGGGATCATCGGCAAGGCCAGAAGCGCCGCCAGGATGATCGCCTTCCGCCGCCCGATACGCTGCGACAGGCTGCCGAAGAAAATTCCGCCCGTCAGCGCGCCGAAGTTGGAAATGATCGAGATGAAGCTGACGGTGTGCGGCGAAAATTTATGCTGCTCCTTCAGAAAGAGGGGGTAAATGTCCTGCGTGCCGTGCGACATGAACGTGAACGCCGTCATCAGCGCGACCAGATACAGGAACAGCCCGGCGTGTTTCCGCATGTCCCCGCCGGTCTCGGCGGACGCCGCTTTTGTCTCCCGCGCCCGCCGCTGCTGTTCCCAGACCGGCGACTCCTGCACCCGTGACCGAATGAAAAGCGACAGCAGGGCGGGCAGCGCGCCGACGAAGAACATGGCCCGCCAGCCGAACCGGGGAGAAATCACCGCATATGCGACCGCCGCCAGCAGGTTGCCGACGACGTACCCCTCCTGCAAAATGCCCGACAGCAGACCCCGCGTCTCCGCCGGGACGCTTTCCATCGCCAGCGACGCCCCCAGCCCCCACTCTCCGCCCATCGCAATCCCGAACAGCGCGCGTAAGCACAGGAAAATCGTCAGCGTGGGCGCGAACCCGCACAGCAGGCTGATAATCGAGTAGCAAATCACGTTGATCATCAGGGGCGTGCGCCGCCCGTAGCGATCCGCCGCCCAGCCGAACGCCAGCGCGCCAAGCGGACGGAAGGCCAGGGTCAGCATGATCGCGAAAGAAACGTCGCTGTTTTTGACGTGGAACTCTTTCGCGATGTCGCTGATGACGAAAATGAGGACGAAGAAATCGAAGGCGTCCAGCATCCAGCCCAGAAAGCTGGCGATGAAAGCGTTTCGCTGCACGGGTGTCAGCGTTTTAAGCTGCGCGACAGGGGACATGACCACTCTCCTTCCACTGTAACCGTTACCGCCAATGGCGGATTTGATCCGGGGCGAATGTCAGCCGCGTTTGCCGGGCCTATAAAAGACCCGGCAGAGAGGCTTCGCGCGCTTCGCTGGGCGTCCTCGCGGACGGGACACGCAGAACGGTTGAACGTTTCTCCTTTCTCGTGGACGCAAAGTCATTTTGGCGTGAAGGTCTTTGCGTCCTCTCTGTGCCTCGGTGTCTCGGTGGTTCAAACCCTGACGCGCCAACCTTTTGGCGTTGCGCGCATTTCCGTCCGCGAGGACGGTTGGCAAACTTGTTTGCCTTCCTGCCGGGTCTTTTATAGGCCCGGCTGTGCGCCGCACGGCTTCCATCCGTGAAAAATTGTGTAAGGTTGTTAATCCACAAGGGGGCGGTCGCGGGTTTCGATGACCCAGGGCAGGGCGAGCAGGCCGAGCAGGGGAACCAC
>JBBRNU010000084.1:0-11072 GCA_038230115.1 Chthonomonadales bacterium
GATTTCGACGCGCAAGCTTGCCCTTCCATCGCCGTCATTTGTTACGCCGCCTGAACGAAGCCGCTACGCGGTTCTCCTGTTGGGCGCGAGCGATCTGACGCAGAGAACATTCGGCTGCCGCGACGATGCGGGCAAGTTCCTTGTCCCCTGCCTCAAAAAAATGGGTTTGCAATGACGCCGGGGCCGTTTGGGTCGGCGTCGTTTTTGCGCGTTTCGACGACGCACACGCCTCACTTTTCCTCATACGCGCCGCTCGCCACTCTCGATTAGGAATTCGTCAGCCGAATAGGGAATACTCCTGCCAGGAACGCCGGGCGAGATTCTGCCGGGACGACGGCGCGGAGGAGGCGACAATGAAACGAGGACAAAACGGGCGACGACGCATGGCGGCGTGGGTCGCGCTTGCATTCTGCGCGGGGCTGGCGGGCGGACGGGCGGGCGCGCAAGCCGAGAGCGCGACGGAGAAAGCCGTTCCCATCGCGGAGAAGAACGACGGGACAGAAAAAGTGGTGGCGACGGTGAACAGCGACCCGATTACCGAAACGGATTATTTCGTTCGCTTGCAGCGGATGCGCGCCCAGGATTTTGTTATCTCGCTCAACCCCCTCTCGCTGCGCGGCGAGTCGAGCGGGCTGCTGGCCCTGAACGGCCTGATCGCCGAGCGGCTCACGCTGCAATGGGCGATCAAAACCAAACAGATGCCGACCGAGGCCGACATTGATCGGGAAATGGAGTCGCAGAAAAAGCTGCCGCCCATCGCGCAGGCGCTCGTCAGCCGCCAATTGACCGAGGCCGACCTGCGCCAGTCGGTGCGGTCGCAGTTGGCCCGCTTCAACATCGCCACAACCGCCGTCAGTATTTCCGGCCCGGAGGTGGAAAAGTATTATCAGGCGCATCTTGCCGCTTACAACGCGCCGGAGCGGTGGGGACTTTCGGGCATTCGCACGACGAAGGCGAATGTGGTCCCGAAAATTCAGGCCGACTTGAAAGCGGGCAAATCCTTCGCCGAGGTCGTGGCCGCTTATTCCGACGACGCCAAAACCCGCGCCAGCGAGGGGCAGTTCGGCACGGTCAACGCCAACGATCCCGCCCTGCCCGCGACGATCGGCGAGGCCGTGCGAAAACTGAAGGTAGGCGAGGTTTCGCCCCCGATTCGCATTGACGCCTCGGTGGGAGCGAACCGACCGAAATTGACGTTTTGGTGGTTCATGCGCCTGACGAGCCGGGAACCCGCCAAAGTCCGGCCCCTGAGCGAAATTCGGACGCAGGTTGAACGTATCGCCCTGCTGGAACGGGCGGGCGGTTACACGGTCGCCGACAAGAAAGTCGCCGACGCGCGACGACAGGCGGACATTCGCATTTTGCTGCCGGGCTACGAAAGCCTAGCCAACACGCCGAAACGACCCTGAACATTTGCCAAGCGGAGGGGCGCTTTGCCCATAACCAGGGGAAACCGATCTGCGCCGCGCCGGATCACTCTTGCAGGACAATTCAGCGTGTCGCTTTCGGCGGCGCTGACCAAGCCGATGACCGAACCCTTGACCGCGCCGACCTAGCCGAAAGAGCAGGCGTTCGGTATACAAGCGTATCCCTCCCGGCGAAACTTCTCCTTTCGGCAGCGCGTATGTTATGTTATACTAATCCCAGCGGCATCCCATAGTAACGGCAAGAAACCGCCCGTATTCGACAGGGCGTTGTTTCCTTTTTGCCGGGTAAGGAAAGCGAAATGCGACGAGACCGTGACCGCCGCGACGATGGCGGGGAGTTTGGCGACGACCGCGAAAATATCTCCTTGAACGCCGCCAACGCCGGGGACAGCGCGCCGGAAATGCAATTGCGCGCCCTCTGGCTTTTAGACGAAATCATCCGCATGACCCCGCGCAACGACGCGCGCCAGGGCTATCTGGCCGCGCTGCGCGAACAGGTCGAAACCGACGAAGCCATGATGGAGGAGGCGAAAAAGGTCATCGCCGAATTCGAAGAGGCTTATAATAAATTGACTGCGCCCGCCAACCGCATCGGGGTCTTTCTGGGGAGAATCGAGCCGGATAAGAAGCCCAAGCCGCGCCGTCGGTTCGGTCAGCAGGAGCCGGAAGCCGCGTCGGAAGGCCCGACGGTTCGTATCGCGCTGGGCGATCAGGAATACATTGCGAACGTGGACCCGAAATTGACCGAAACGGATTTCAAGGTTGGCACACAGGTCAAGGTGAACGAGGCGTTCGCGGTGATTGGCGATCTGGGGTACGCGCAGGGCGGCCCGATTGTCAAGATCAGCGAAACGCTCGAAGACGGACGCCTGCGGGTAGCGATGGACGCGCAGGGTATGCAGTCGCGCATTGTGTATCGCGGCGAGGGGCTGACCGACGAGTCGTTGAAGGCGGGTTCCGAGGTTCGCATGGAGCCGAATTTCAAGGTGGCCCTGGAATACTTCGCGGCGAAAGAGACCAGCGACTACTATCTGGAAGAGGTTCCGATTCTGCCCTGGGACAAAATCGGCGGACAGGAAGAGGCGATCGGCGTCATCAAAGACGCGATTGAACTGCCGCTCCTGCACCCCGAACTGTTCGCGCGCTTCGGCAAGCGACCGCTCAAGGGCATTTTGCTGTTCGGGCCTCCCGGCTGCGGCAAAACGCTCATCGGCAAGGCGACCGCCTACAACATCACCAAAGAATATCGGGAGCGCACCGGGCAGGACGTCAAAGAGTACTTTATGTACATCAACGGCCCGAAAATCCTGAACATGTGGCTGGGCGAGTCCGAGCGCATGGTGCGGGAAATCTTCGCCCAGGCGCGCGAAAAGTCGAAAGAGGGCAATCTCGTTTTCATCTTCATTGACGAAGCCGAGTCCCTGTTGCGTACCCGGTCGTCGGGCCGCTTCCTCAACATCTCGAACACGATAGTGCCGCAGTTCTGCGCCGAAATGGACGGGCTGGTCAGTCTGGAAAACGTCGTGGTCATGCTGACCTCGAACCGGCCCGACTACATTGACCCCGCCGTTCTGCGCCCGGAGCGCATTGACCGCAAGGTGAAAGTGGTGCGCCCGGATCGGCGCTCGGCCCGCGACATTTACAAAATCTATCTGTCGGAAACGCCGATTGACCCGGAACTCATCAAGGAGCATAAGGGCGACTGCACCGGCGCGTTGGACGAATTGCTCGACCTGATCAACGAGTACACGTTCCGCCGGGAAGAGGAAACGGAGTTCCTGGAAGTCCACCTCAAGAACGGCAGCACGGAGTCGTTGTACTGGAAAGACCTGTTGAGCGGCGCGCTGATCAAGTCGGTCGTGGAGCGCTCGAAAGACTTCGCGATCAAGCGCAGCATCGAAAAGCGCTCCGAACTGGAGGGCGTCACGCTGGACGATCTGCAGCGAGCCTTGCGCGTCGAATACAAGGAAAATGAGATTTTCCCCAAAGGCGACTCGCAGGACGATTGGCTGAAACTGCTGGATTACGACCAGGACAACGTGGCGACCATCAAGCCGATCAAGGCCAAAAAGCAGGCCGCGCCCACCCGCCGCAGCATCATCTAGGCGCATCGGCAGGAGACGACTGGAAGGCGAAGCGCGATAGGAACGGGTTCCGGGAACGCATTAGTCGTCTCTATCGCGTGGGCCTTTGTCCGTAAGGAGCTTTCGCACTCGATGGGGCGGCGCTCTGCGCGACAAAGAACCACCGGGCAGGCTATAACCCATGAAGACAGGCGGCGGATTGAGCGTTATGAGGCCGTAGCCCGCCGTCTGGCGAATTGCGCCATTGTCACGTCAGGAGAAGGGCGCGGCTTCGATGGCGGAATATGACGGTATTTCGCAATTTCATAAAGTCGCCATTCAACGATTGCGTGATGCTGAAGAGTTGTTGCAAGCCCCGACATCGTCACCGCATGATAGCGGCGTGTCGTCGCGGCATTTGCGAGGCGCAATGTATCTGGCTGGTTACGCGCTGGAATGCGTTCTGAAAGAGCATTTCATTTCGCACGCTGACCCGCCCGTGCAAACGCTTTCCTCTGCGATAGAAGTGCGACGTAATGCGGGCGAAGTGATACCAGACCTTCAAAGCGCATTAGGTCACAATCTACGCTTGCTGGTCTTGCTCACCAATATGGAAGCGGCGATAACCGCAGACAGGGAGCGAGAAAAGGATTGGCGGTTGTGCCTGCAATGGCGGTCTGCCTGGCGTTATGACCCGTCAACGCCTCGACGGTCAGAAGCGGAAGCGTTTGTGGGGGCGACACAGCGACTCTATCGGTGGATAGCAAATCGGATTGCGTAACGATTTGAAAGGAACCAGGATGACGGCACAAACCTTTGCTTACGAAACGACCGCGCCGAAGGTGATATCGGCGCTTCGCAAAGCGTTTGGAGAAAATACCGTAATTGCTACCAACGAGGGCTACCTGGGGCGAGTGCACGTCAAGGTTGTGTCTCCATGGTTCGACGGCAAAACGGAACGTCAAAAACAGGAGTTCCTCTGGGACGTTCTCAAAACGGAACTTGGCGAGGAGGCGCAGGCCGTCTCGCTGGCAGTCGGTTATGGGATCGAAGAGTTGTAAGGTGAACGGAACTTTGTCTGGCGCATGGACATGGCGGTACAATCGTACAATTACGAGGAAATAGCCCCGCGTGTGAAGCAGGCGCTTCGTCACGCCTTCCCGCAGGATACTATGGTTACCAGCGAGGGCTATCTTGGCCGGGTGCATGTCAAAGTCGTATCGGAACGTTTTAATGGAATGTCGGATCGCGAAAAGCAGGCTTACGTTTACGAAGTTTTGAACACGCATCTTCAGGAAGAGGCGCAGGCTGTCTCGCTGGCGGTGGCTTACGGCACGGACGAACTTTGACGGTGCAGGAAATTATGAACCGACTTTTTGGCATCGAAACCGAATATGGGATTGTCGTCGAGGGGCTGGGCGCGAACGATTGGATCAGCGAAAGCATCGCCGTCGTTCGCAGTCACGCCGGGCCTGCGGTCGGGGGCTGGAACTACCGGGGGGAAGACCCGCGCCGTGACATGCGCGGCTTTACCGTGCAGCAGCTTTCCACGAACCCCGATGACGCGCAGTTCGACGCGCCGGGCGCGAAGCCGATGAGCCGGGACGAGGAGCGCAGCGACCGCATTCTCGCCAACGGCGCGCGATTTTACAACGATCACGGCCATCCCGAATACGCCACGCCGGAGTGCCGCAGTCTGCGCGACCTGGTGGCGCATGATAAGGCGGGCGAGCGCATCGTCTGGGCGGCGGCGCAGCGGCGGGCGACGCAGCGCGGGCTGGCCGTCAGCATTTACAAGAACAATACGGATTTTCATGGCGCAAGTTATGGCACACATGAGGCCTATCTGATGCGTCGCGACACGCCGACCGACGCGCTGGTAGCGGGTTTGCTGCCCTTCTTCGCGTCGCGCCAGATTTACGCCGGGGCCGGAAAAGTCGGCGTCGAGAACGATAACGGCGGCGCGAACGTCGGGTATCAGCTTTCACAGCGGGCCGATTATTTCGCGGTCGAGGCCAGCGTGGACACCCTCCACAATCGCCCGCTCGTGAACACGCGCGACGAGCCGCACGCCACGCCGCGTCATTATCGTCGCCTGCACGTCATTTGCGGCGACGCCAACATGAGCGAGTACGCGACGGCGCTGAAAGTCGGCGCGACGAGTTTGGTCCTGGCGCTGCTGGAAATGGGTCTGACCGCGCCGATTACCCTCGCCGACCCGATCCGCGCCACGAAGCAGATTTCACGCGACATCACTCTCAAGCAGATGGTAGAGCGCAAGGGCGGGCCGCCCCTGACCGCGCTGGAAATTCAACGCTTTTATCTGGACGAGGCGGCGAAACGGCTGGCCGGACGCGACGAAGATACCGACTGGACGCTGGCGGAATGGACGGCCGCGTTAGACGGGCTGGCGAGCGATCCGATGGCGCTGGCCGACCGGCTGGACTGGGCCGCCAAGTACAAATTGCTGGACGCCTTTCGCGCGGAAGAGGGCATGGCGTGGACAGACCCGTATCTGCAAAGCCTCGACCTGGCCTACCACGACATTGACCCGGAGCAGGGGCTTTACAACGGACTGGAGCAGGCGGGCGAGATGCGGCGGCTGGTGACGGATGCGCGCATTGAAGCCGCCACCGCCTGCCCGCCGCCCGACACGCGCGCGTTCATTCGCGGCCTGTTTGTGGAGCGGTTCGGGCAGGCCGTGCGAAGCATCGGCTGGAACGGCATCGCGTTTCGCTACAACGACGAAGATTTGCTGTTCGACATGAACCCCCTCGTCGAAGAAAACGTACAGGTTCTCAACGACGAGATTGCGGCGGCGGAAACGCTCGACGATTTCGTCGCGATTATGCGCCGTGAAAAGGTTTGATGTCGGGGCGAATGGGATTGGTGGCGAACGGGATTGAAACCCCGTTCTGAAATGCGGCGAACGGGATTGAAACCCCGTTCTGAAATGCGAAGCCCGCCTGCGCGGGCTGAATTCACAATGCCGACGCGCCGGGGCAAGGTTCTTTCCCTGTCTGCAAAGAACAAACCTAACGCCTTCGCTCCCTTCTCTCATGCAGGGAGAAGGGCCGCCAGCGCAGCGCATGAGGGGTGACCCAAGAGTTTCGACTATGCTGCCCGCGAAGCGCATAAAGTGAATTCAGGATGCCTTGCCCGCACCGGTTCCGCCGACAGGAAGATTTTTTACTACAACCCAAACGAAAAGACAGGAGACAGGAACCATGACTACGATATTCCGAGGCGAAGAACGCCGCCAGATGCCCACCGCGCCGGTTGATCCGCTCCGCAAAGACGGCGACGGCGGCGGGCCGGGCAAACCCGACATTAAGCGCCCCGATACCAGCGACCTGCTGAAGCGCATGAAGCGCGTTGACCCGGACGCCGCACGCCGCTATCGCCAGCGCAGCGGCGAATAACGCCATTTGTTTTGTTCGCCCGGCCCCCGCGCCGCTTTTGAACGCGGGGGCAGGGCCGCCTAGTGGGAGTCCGCTTTGTTAGAACTTGAACGTGATTTCTGGAGCCTGCTGGAAAAGAGCGGGCATCCGATAACTCGTCCTGCAGGCTATGTCGCCGGGACGAACGGCGTTGCGCGCCCGTATGACAGTCCCGCCGGGCCGGGCGTCGGCGTGGGAACGGGCGTTGTAGACACGCACGGCACGACCGTGATCGCCGTAAAATTCAAAGACGGCGTGATCAACGTCGGCGACCGGCGCGCAACCGCCAACTTCGCCATTATGTACGACAAGTCGGAAAAAGTGCTGCCGATTGACGATTACACGCTACTGGCGATTTCTGGCTCGTTTGCGTCGGCGATGGAAGCGGTTCGCTATCTCAAAACGTCGTTCAAACTGTTCGAGCGCACGTATTTGCAGCAGATGAGTCTGGATGGCAAGCTGGCCGAACTCGCGAAAGTGGTGCGGGCGGGCATTCCGAACGCGCTGCAGGGCATCGGCGGCTTCATTCCGATCCTGACGACTTTTGACCAGGAGAGCAACGAAGGCCGAATTTTCTTTTACGACGGCATGGGCGCGCGGTTTGAAAGCACGGAGTTCGGCGCGGCGGGCAGCGGCTCGACGCAAATTCGCGGCGTGTTCGATTACATCGTGAAGACGAAAAAGCCATTTCACGACATGAACCGCGAAGAAGCGCTGCGCGAGGCGCTGTACCTGCTCGACATCGCCGCCGACCTGGACGCCGCGACGGGGGGCTGGGCGAAAGTCCTGCCGCTCGCCAAAACCATCACGTCGGAAGGCATCGAAGACGTGCCGGAAGCGGAACTGCGAAGCGTCGTGTCGGACATTGACCGTTCGGGCGGCGAGCGCATCGCCCCGCGCGTTCGCTAAAACGAGAACGTTTTCGCTGCAACGAACCGTGTTCGCTAAAACGGGGGCGCGTTTGCTTCCCTGGCTCAAAGAAACGCCTTCGCTGCAACGAAAACGCGCTGCAACTTGAAAGAGACGTTATGTATACACCGTTTGATTTTAACGAGGCCGTCGGGCATCGCAAAGATTATATTGACGACCGATTGCGCGAGGGCAGCCCGGTTGTGGGACTGGCGTATGAGGGCGGGCTGCTGCTGCTGACCGTGCGGCGCAGCCAGCGCAAAGTATTCGAGGTTTACGACCGGCACATGTTCTCCGGCATCGGCAATCAGTCCGACATCGAAAACGTGCGCCTGAGTTCGATCCAGATGGCGCACCAGGAAGGTTTCGAGCGCAGCCCGGACGACGTGTCGGTGCAGCGGTTGGTCGGGTTCGCCCTCAGCCCCGCGCTGAAAAAGGCGTTCGGCGACCAACTGACGGTTCCGTTCGTGATTCGCGGGCTGTTCGCCGAGATGGGACGAACGCCCGGTTCCGACCTGTTCATGACCCTGAACTATGACGGCGAGTTTCGGCAGCATACCGGCGTGGCGGTGATCGCGGGCAGCCAGCAGGCCGAGGATCGAATGCTGGAACGGCTGGGAGACGTAGATACTTCCCGGCTGCTGTCGCGCGAGGACGCCCTGCACAAGGCGCTGGCAGCGTGGACGGTCGGGGCGCGCGAGGCGCTGCGGCGAACCATCGGCGGCAAGAACGACGATGAGGACGCGCTGAACCCCCTGCGCGATCTGGACGAGGCCGACGCCGACCGCGTGTTTCTGCGCGACGAATTGAAGACCGGAACCGTTGAAGTCGGGCTGCTGGAGCGCCGCAACAATCGCGAAAGCCGGTTCCGCCTGCTGGAACCCGCCGACCTGGAATCGCTGACGCGCGACCAGACGTGACGTAAAGTCGGGGCGGGACATCGAACCGAAAGGGGCGGAGCTTTCCGTCCCTTTTCGCTTTTCGGCGGCGATTGGGAGGGATGTTTCTACCTAACCCCCCGGCCCCCTTCCCCACCGGGGAAGGGGGTGACTGAAGCCTGAGTCTGCAGGTCAATAGGAAGGTTTGTAAGTTCGCGGCGCTTTTGTTCACTTTCATCTCGCCCCCATTTTAGCAGGGAGCGCAAAGTTCTTGTTCAGGCTCCCCCTTCCCCGGTGGGGAAGGGGGCCGGGGGGTTAGGGTTGTCTCGCTCAAAGGTAGGCGGGTTAGATGAATTCCCGCCGGGAAGTCGTGTTAAAGAGAGTTAACAACGAGAAGCAGGAGTTTGGCGGGCGTCTGCGAATTAAGGAAGTAGAATATCGCGGGAGCAGGCAAGGCGGAACAGCACATGGAAAGACGCATCTTCGGGATCGAGACGGAATTCGGCTGCATGGTGCGCGACCCCTCGGCGGGAACCTCGGAAGAGATTGTCGAGCAGGTCAAGGACTATGCGTTCTACGATAAAAAATTGGGCGTGATTGACCTGCACGCGCGGGATTACGCTTTCGAGCCAGCGCGGGCGGGCGGCTTCCTACGGAACGGCGGGCGGCTCTACATTGACGCGGTAGGGAGTCACGAGGAGTACGCGACGGCGGAATGCTGCGACCTGACCGACCTGATCCGCCACGACCGGGCGGGCCGCATTCTGCTGGCGCAGCTGGTGCGCGACCTGAATCTCGACGACGCAGTGAGTTTTCACAACAACAGCATTGACCACTTCGGCGGGCATACGTTCGGCTGCCACGAAAACTATCTGGTGCAGATCGAAGACCGGTTCTTCACGGACGCGCTCTCGTACCTGCTGCCGTTTCTGGTGACGCGCCAGATTTTCGCGGGCATCGGGCGTGTGGGCGGGCATCGGCTGACGCGGCCAAGCAGCAAAAACAACATCATGACGCTGGGCGAGCATGAGGTGGATTACGTCTGGGTCTCGAACTTTTATGGCGTGGAAATTGACCCGACGGTGGACTTTCAACTCAGCCAGCGCGCCGACCACATTGTCAAGACCATCTCGTCGCGGGTGCGCTTCAATCGGGCGATCATCAACCCGAAGTGGGATTCGTACTATTCGTACAGCAACCTGCATCGCCTGCATATTTTGTTCGGCGAAAGCAACATGAGCGAGTACGCCTGTATGCTCAAGGTCGGAACGACGAGCCTGGTATTGGATTTGATCGAGGAAAACTGCGTGCCGCCCGACGTCGAGGTGGCCGATCCGCTGGAAACGCTGCGCTCGGTCTCGCGCGACCCGACATTGAAGTGGCCGGTGCGGATGCGGAACGGCAAGACGATTTCGGCGATTGACTTGCAGCGGCGGTATCTGGACGCGGCGAAGCGCTACATGGGCCGCAAGGACGCGCAGACGGATTTGGTCTTGACGGAGTGGGAAACCATCCTCAACGACCTGGAGCGCGACCCGATGTCCACGTCGGATCGGCTGGACTGGTCGGCCAAGCGCGCCCTCTATCAGCAGTACATTGACGAGACGGGCGTGTCGTGGAAAGACGACATTCTGCAAAGTCTGGACCTGGAATATCACAACGTGAACCCGGAGGCGGGGCTGTTTTACGGGCTGGAAGCGGCGGGCGCGATGCGGCGGGTCGTGACGGACGAGCAGGTTGAGGAAGCGATTCTGACGCCCCCGGAGAACACGCGGGCGCTGGGGCGCGGGCAAATCGTCTCGCAGTTGATCGCCAAGCCCGGCACGCGCTACGTGATTGACTGGGACGCGGTGTACATCGAGCGCAACCGACAATTGGACTTGAAAAACCCCTTCAACACGTATGAGAAAGAGGCCGCGCGCTTCCTAAAAAACGTGTAGGCGGCAGCGTTTGCAGCGCTCGCCGGGGGCGATGGCGAAAAGAGGCGGCAACGGCGATTAAGAGCGGGGAGGGCGGAGGCGGACTTCGCCCTCCTTTGCCAATCCCGGCGCTGTTGCGCGGCGCGCAAAATTCCGAGTATAATGGCGTACCGAAGCGATCCGTTTCCTTTCCAATGCTTCCAATGCTGCAAATTTGCGGAACGGGCCGGGCTAGACGCGCGTACCGTCATAATAAGGTTGCTCACGTTGGGCGCAGAGGGAGGGCGGCGAACGGGATTGAAACCCCGTTCTGAAATGCGGCGAACGGGATTGAAACCCCGTTCTGAAATGCGGCGAACGGGATTGAAACCCCGTTCTGAAATGCGGCGAACGGGATTGAAACCCCGTTCTGAAATGCGGCGAACGGGATTGAAAC
>JBBRNU010000085.1:0-10908 GCA_038230115.1 Chthonomonadales bacterium
GTCGGGTCGGCGGTCTCGCGGTTCGTCCACTCTCCCGCCGAATGATACTGCGCGGCGAGAAGCCCGGTTTCGCGATTGATGAACGAAATCGCCACCTGACCGGGCGGAACGGCGACGGCTTCTTTGTCAAAGCCAAAAGCTTTGCGGTAACGGAAAAGCGTCTTCGCCTCTTCGCTGCCTCCCTCGTTGACCATCAGGTAAAGCGTGTGTTCCGCAAGTTCGACATGTCGGATCAGCAATTCGAATTGCTCTCTTTCAGAGCGAAGTTTTTTGCGCGCAAACGCCGTATGCACTGCCTGCCGATAAGCCCACGACAGGGCGAATTTATCGCCAAGTTCGAGCGGCAGCGGGCTATAAATGATGCGGCCCCCCCCCCGTTCCAACGTCTGCATGGTCAGCGTCTCGCCAGGTTTACCCGCCGCCTTCTCCACCTTGTGGATGCTATCTCCGCGAAAATTTACGCCAAGAAAAATATTGCCATTGATCGTGAGCGGCTCATGCTGCGCGAGGGGCTGCGTGATCGCCTCTATTCCAAGCCGCTTCAAGCGGGGAACGTCGCGCCAATACTCGTCGGAGTCAATCGGGCCGGTCACTAGCAGGGTCGCGCCCGCCTCGACTTTCGCCAGCAGCGCCTCCCAGCAAGCCTGCGTGAGGACGCGGGGCGCGGGCAGAACAATCAGTTTTGCCTCACCCACTGCGGCAATCTCGTACTCGCTCACGGTGCGCGTCGGTACGCCCAACTCGTATTCCAGCGTGCGAACGGCGTGTTTGGTCGCTGTCGTCGCCTGATCGCGAATGCCGAGCATGTTGGAATGCGGAATCACGATGCAGGTCTCTTCCAGCCGCCGACCCACCAGGAACTGTCGGTTCTCCCAGAAGAATTTCGCCAGGCCGCGAAACGCTTCTAATTCCGGCTTTTCGGTTCCGTCCGCGCGCAAAAGCCGATGCCGACCTCGTTGTCCTCGTCCATCAGCACGTTCGTGTTCCAGAGCCACTGGATCGCTCCGGCGCACCCGCCCGCAAAAGCCAGGGTCAGCTTGCGAGCCAGCAGTTCCGCGCATTCCTGCGGGCTGCGCCGATAGCCGCCATCGGGGTTTTCCACGAACATAATGCCGGTTTCCTGAATCAGGTTCGGCTTGTTCGGCGTTTTGGTCATCACGCTGTCCCACAGCAGATCGTCGTTGTTCCACCAGGAGTGGTTCGTCGTGAAGTCCACTGACCGGGCGTGAAAATGCGGATTGGGCCGCTCGCCCGCGCCGCCCTCGTCCTGCCCGACCGTAATCAGTTGATCCGGGTTGCCGTTGCTGCGAATTGTCGCCGACAGCGTTTCCACCCACCGGGCGAACTGCTCCTGCGCGAACCGGCGGTAATCCAGAACGCGCAAGGGATGCGTGCCGCGAAAGATGTAGCGGTCGGTGAAATCTTCCAGCGCGGGCAGGTCGAGCGAGGCATTCGGGGTCAACCGCCAGCGCTCGCGCCACACGTCATCGGGATTTTCACACGCGGCTTCGTCCGGGGAAAAATCGCCCGCCCGCTCCTTGAGCCAGTCGGCCCACGCCGCGCGCTCGAATTCGTCGTAATTGGGGCGCGTGGCCCACACCCGGCGCGGCGACGAAAACGACGGCTCGTTGATGAAGTCCCACATCAGGTCATTGACATTCGCGAAGCGATGGGCGAAAGCGGCTACCAATTCTTTTTGCGCTTCCACGGCGCGCGGGTCGAAATACGGGTTCACGCCGTTCCACATTTCGGGCAGGAACGCGAAGAAATTGAAAATGACGGGCAGGTCGTACCGACGTGCGGTCAGCAGGAAGGCGGCGAACGCGCGCAGGACGCCCTCATCAATCGCGCCGGGATCGAGCATGGCGCGGCGAAACGCCGTCCACAATCCGGTTCGCACCAGATTGACGCCCGCCGCCTTCATCGCGGCGAAGTCCCGGTTCCAGACCGCGCAGTTCGGCTCGAACAGGAATTTGCGGTGCGCGTCACCCGCCATGTAAGTCGTTCCCATGACGGGATAAGGCTCGCCGTCGCGCTCGAAGTAATCGCGGTTCGTCGTGAGGGGTCGCCCGGAGGCGAGCAGGTCCGCGTCGTAGCCCCAATAGCCCGTTTCCGTCGTCGCCAGAATCTCGCCATCGGGATGCGAGACCAGACGCGCTTCGACGGTAACCAGTCCCGGCTGACGTATCAGCAACCCGTCGCCCGACCAGCCGGGCGTCGCTTCTCCCTGCGCGGCTCCGGCCCCGATTTGCGCGAAATACGGCTGACCTGACAGCGCCATCCGATTGGCGTTTTGATAAGCGTCTGGCTCCGCGCCCTCTCGATGTATACTCAGCGCAATGCTGGCCTCGCCGCGTCGTCGGTGCGACTTGATGCGGACGGTGAGCGACGGCGTTTCGCCCGCATAGTAGCAGGCGAACGAGGGGCGGACTTCCAGCTCGACCGGGCCTTGCGCGGCGTGCCGGACGAGCCAGCGGAGCAGGGCCGGGTCGAGCGGCGCGGTCAATTCGGCGTTCACCAGCGCCCAGCGCCCGCCCGCAAACGGCCCGCGCAGGCGATCAATGGCGATAATAGGCGCGGCCAGCCGCCGACCGTCCGCCCCGGCGTAGGCGAGCGTTCGCAAACTCGCGTCGCGCGTCCCGCCGCTGCCATGCTCGTGCGGAAAATCCAGCGTATCCGTAAAGCGCGGCTGCAATCCCCATGCCCGCGTCATCGGCGGGATAATCAGCGGCGTTTTGTCCGCCTCGCCTTCCCGTTGCAGCGCGTCGGCCCATTCCCAGAACGACGCCTCGCCCGCTTCGCCAATCCGGTCGAGCCGTATGCCTTCGGCCTCGAAATCAATGGGGAACGCCTGGTTGATGCGGAGTTCCTTGCTATAGGCGGTTTGCGAAACTTCGATCTGCCACCCGCCATCGCGCGTGCGCCGAACCGGACGCGACAACGGCGAGCCGCCCAGATTGACCCAACTGCCGCCCGCCCGCAAAAAATCCGTAATGACCGGCCACGCCGCTTTCGGAAACGCCGAGCCATAAGGCGTTATCAAGACGGCTTCGCGATCCGCCAGCGCCGCGCCCAGTTCCGCCACGTTCGCGAAGGTCAGCGTATCGCTTCCCTCTCCTAACGCTGCAAACGCCGACCTGTCAACCGGCGCGGTATCCACAAACGGGAAATTCGTTTCCCACAGCACGACGCTCTTCATGAAGAATTCCTCTGTCTCATCCGAAAACTTCGCCCGATGCGGCGTTTTCCCGCATTTCGACCAGCCAAGACGCCCCTTCCTCCGGCCAATAATATTTGCGCTAACCAATCTGCCCGCGATTGCGGGGAATGTCGTCCAAGTCGCTGGAGGAGCGCCCAAAAGACGCCATTTCAAAGAAAGGCAGCAAATAAAATGACCTTAGTGGGAACCCTGACCGCGGTCTTCAACGACCTCCGTGTGGCAAACCTGCGCTCGCCCCGTCTGGGAACTTTGAGCGCCGTTACCGAGGCGGCTTCCACCGCGCAGGCCCAGCCTGCGCGTCCGGGAACGCTCGGCGGCGCGCTGGAGTCTCAGGAGGCGGCGCTGCGGCGCGCTCCGCGCGAAGGAACGCTGGCCGCAACGCCGACCGACGGGAACGGCGGGGGGACTCGCCTGAACATCGCCGCGTAACGCCCCGACCCGCCCGCCTGACTCCCGTCAGGCGGGCATTCTTCTGTCTTCGTTCGTTCCTGTCGCATCACCTGGCGCTTGACAAGCGTTCTCGCACGCCTTATAATCTGCATCAGCGCGCATAGGAAGCGACTGGTTCGCGAATCATCTTCATTTTTTTCTTCGTCGCTCGCTCCGCCCGCCGCCGATCACTCATTTTTTACGGTCTCTTTTTTGTTTTCGCAGCATTCCCCGGCCTCTTTTTGCCTGCCCCTCTCTCACAGCGTGGCAGAGGAAATAGGAATCGAGGGCTGAGTAGTTACGTTCTCTCTTTTTCCGCCCGTCTGGACGGCTGCCGCTTGGCGCCGCCCGCTCAAGAAAGCCGTGCTTTATGCCACTGGATGTCATGCAGCTCAGTCGTCTGAAGCTGTTCGAGGGGTTCAGCCCGGAACAGCTCGCTTATCTCGCCAAACACGCCCGGCAGCGCGTCTATAAGCCCGACGAGGCCATCGTTCATCAGGACGACCCCGGCGAGACCTTTTACGTGATTTTGCACGGCACGGTCAAAATCTCGATCACTATGGGCGACGGCAGCGACGTGTTTCTGGCCCTGCTCGCCGCCAACGACACGTTCGGCGAACTCAGCCTCATCGATTCGGGGTTTCGCTCCGCCGATGTCGTGACTCAGGAAGAGACGACGCTGATCGCGGTGGATCGCGTCGCCTTCAATACCCTGCTCGACACCGCCCCGGTTTTCGCCCGTAACCTGATGAAGCTGCTGGCTCGCCGCCTGCGGCTCGCCAACCTGCGAATCACGGCCCACTGCACCCTGGACGTGTACGGGCTGGTCGCGCGGCAAATTCTCGAATTCGGCGAACTCTACGGCCAGCCCGCCCCCAACGACGCGACATTCATTCCCATCAAACTCACTCAGGGCAGCATGGCCGAGTTAGTCGGCGCGTCCCGCGAGCGCGTGAATCAGGTCATCGTGGCCTACAAACAGAACGGCTGGATTTCGATTGACGCCGGGTATCGCATCACCATCCACCGGCCCGACGACCTCCGCAAAAAAATTCAGAGTTAGGCGCTTGACCTTTCGGCGGGTCGGGCGGAGAATGGGAAGGAATGCCCGTTCTGAAATGCAAGCCCTCCTTCGAGGGCTAAAGGCAAATGCCGAAGGTCAGAGCGCGTTTTCAGCCCGCCAGAGAGAACGAGACGGAGCGCGTCTTCAGCCCGCGTCCTCTTTAGCCCACGCAGGCAAACGAAGGGAGCGCGCATTTAGCCCGCGCAGGCCGACGCGCTATTGTGTCTTTAGCCCGCGCAGGCGGGCTAGCGTTTCAGAACGGGGATTCATTCCCGTTCTCCGCCTTTCAGGACGGGGATTCATTCCCGTTCTCCGCCTTTCAGGACGGGGATTTATTCCCGTTCGCTGCATTTCAGGACGGGGATTTATTCCCGTTCGCTGCATTTCAGGACGGGGATTTATTCCCGGCTGTCCCGTCCCCGATTTCCGCGTACATATTACGGCGCGAGCGGCAGCTGCAGCCAGAAGCAGGCTCCCTGTCCCGGCTCGCTTTCTACACCCACCGCGCCGTTGTGCGCGTCCGCCACGCTCTTGACGAAGCGCGTGCCGATGCCTGTGCCGCCCGGCGTCGTGCTGATCGCGCCCGCTGTGAACAGCGACTGCTTTACGCGCTCCGGCACGCCCGGCCCGTCGTCCTGCACCTCGATGCGGCAATAGCCCGAACCGCCCCCGGCTCCCTCTACGACACGCGCCCGCACCGTGACGTGGAAGGGCCGATATTCCAGCGTTCCCTTTTTCACGGCGTCGCTGATCGCGCCCAGCGCGTTGTTGACCAGGTTGAAAATCGCCCGGCCCAGCAAACGCCGGTCGAAGCGGAACGGCGGCACGCTGTCCAGGGCTTCCATCGTAATCGTGATGCGCCGGTTGCGCGCCAGTACTTCCAGACGGCGCAGCCGCTCGGCGATTACCTCGCCCACGCTGTGGATTTCCATGTTCGTGGCCTGCGTTCCCTTGATGTAGTCGGCGATTTCGCTGACCATCTCGCGGATGTCCCCGCAGCCGTCCTTGACCGAAGTGAGCGCTTCGGGATACCAGTCGCGCAGGGGCTGCACCGCTTCCAATAGCGCGTCCGTCTGTCCGCCCGCTTTATCGCCCTCGCCCGTCAGCCGATCCACATCCTCGTACATCGGCACGATGAACGCCTCGATCGTCGTTTCCACCATCGTTTCAATTGGCGTCAGGGCGTTTTTGATGTCATGCCCCAGGTCGCCGACGGCCCTGGCGACCGCCGCCAGCTGCGCCTCTTCCGCCAGGCTCGCGTTGACAATCGAGGTGGCGGCCAGGCTGCTGACGATTTCGAGAAGTTCCTGATCGTTGCCGTCGAAACTTTCGCCGCGCTTGTTGAGCGACTGCATCACGCCGATGGGTTCGCCGCCCAGGTTCTTGAGCGGCACGGTCAGCATGTTTTCCGTGCGGTAGCCGGTTCCCTCGTCGAAGGTGCGATTATGGCCTTCGAGCTGCGCGTTCGTCGTCAGGAGCGAAACGCCGGTGCGGAAGACCGCCGCCGCCTTGCCGGTCACGTCGGTTTCGGGGTCAATTTCGATGCCCAGCAGTTCGGTCTTGCCAATCACATAGCGAAAAACCAGTTTGCGCCGCTCGCGGTCGTACAGTAGGATAGACCCGGCGTCGGCTTCCACAGCGTCGAGGGAGACCCGGAGCGTTTCGCGCAGCAGCGAGTCCAGGTCGCTTTTCGAGAACAGGGCGGCGCTGATTTCATGCACGGCGTTGATCTGTCGCTCGCGCACTTCCAGCCGGTGTTGGAGCGTTCGCAAGTCTTCGGGGGTCAGGTTCAGGGTATCCATCGGCGCAGCGTTCCTTACAGGGCCGTTCATAACGGCAGCCTCAGCAGTATAGCGCTTCATTTCGACGGCTGGCATGGCAAATCCTTTTCCTTTCTCCTCGCGCGCACTTGTCGCGCCTTCTCACGTCCGATTGTCGCGCCTTTCCGCTCTCGCCGCAAGAACCGCGCCTCCGCTTCGATAATCGGCAGGACGAGACGCTTTCGCCCCGAGCCTTGCCCAATTTGCATAAACAGAGAGCCGGGGCGGGAGTTCTTCCGACGCTCGTAGTGTAACCGATTTTGCCGACGGGCGTTGTGACCCATGTCGCATCCGGCGCGTGTTGTGTCACATTAAAGCGCGTGTTATTCCCGCTCCGATGGCTGCGCCGCCCGGCGATGCCGCCGCAAAAATGACAGCGCGCGTTTTTGCAGACGTCCGTCGTGACAGGCTGACCGCCAGCCAGCAGTCTTAGCGCGCCGTCTCCTGCCAGCTTTTTCGCTTCCTCGGAGCCGGGGCCGCCTGTTCTGTTCTTGTAGAGCGGGCGAAGAGTCGTTGATTTCAATGCATCCGCTCGCGCTCCTAAATTACTTTTACGAACCCTTGACTCATTCCAGATTATGAGTCTATAATCGTCATCATGGCGTCCGACGAACCCACGCTTCACGAATTCCTTCGCAGGGCCGGTTTGCGCGTAACCGCGCCCCGCCTCGCCGTCCTCATGTCGGTTCTGGGCGAGGGACAGCATCGGGACGCGGAAGCCATTGCAGACGCTGCCCGCAAGCGGCTCGGCGCGCTTTCCACTCAGGCCGTGTACGACAATCTACACATTCTGGAGAAGGCCGGCCTCCTCCGACGCATTCAGCCCTCCGGCCATTCGGCTCGCTACGAGGCCCGCGTGGGAGACAATCACCATCACATCGTCTGCCGCCACTGCGGTCTGACCGCCGATGTGGACTGCGCCGTCGGCGCGGCTCCCTGTCTGGAACCCTCCGCCACTCAGGGATTTATCGTCCAGGAGGCGGAAGTCATTTTTTGGGGCCTGTGTCCCCAATGTCAGCAGGACGCACACACTTAAGAAACCAGAAAGGAATGTTCATGAGCGACACGATCCCGGAAAGCGACGCGCCTGACATCATATCCGCCCTCAACCATGAGGAAAGCAGCCTCAACCATGAAGAAAGCAGCCCCGACCATGGGGAAAACGGATGTCCATACCTCGGCGGAGTCCTCAGACAGTCGGCAGGCGGCGGAGCGAGAAATCGCGACTGGTGGCCCAACCACCTCAACCTAAGCGTTCTTCGCCAGCATTCCTGCCTATCGAACCCGATGGACAAGTCGTTCAATTACGCCGAAGAGTTTAAGAAACTCGACCTGGCAGCCTTGAAGCAGGACATTTTCGCGCTGATGACCCGGTCTCAGGATTGGTGGCCCGCCGACTACGGTCACTATGGGCCGTTCTTCATTCGGATGGCATGGCACAGCGCAGGCACTTACCGCGTAACCGACGGGCGCGGCGGCGCAGGCTCCGGCACGCAGCGCTTTGCGCCGCTGAACAGCTGGCCGGACAATGCAAACCTCGACAAGGCGCGTTTGCTGCTCTGGCCCGTCAAACAGAAATACGGCAAAAAGATTTCGTGGGCGGACCTGATCGTTCTGGCAGGCAACAGCGCCCTCGAATCGATGGGTTTCAAGACGTTCGGATTTTCCGGCGGACGCGAAGATGTCTGGGAGCCGCAGGAAGACGTTTACTGGGGGCCGGAGAAAGTGTGGCTGGGAGACGAACGCTACACCGGCGACCGCGAACTGGAAAACCCGCTCGCCGCTGTCCAGATGGGGCTGATCTACGTCAACCCGGAAGGCCCGAACGGAAATCCCGACCCGGCTGCCTCCGCCCGCGACATTCGCGAAACCTTTGGCCGCATGGCGATGAATGACGAAGAAACCGTGGCGCTGATTGCGGGCGGTCACTCCTTCGGCAAAACGCACGGGGCCGCCGATCCGAGCAAGTACATCGGCCCGGAGCCTGTGGCGGCGCGCATCGAAGAGCAGAGCCGGGGCTGGAAGAACACGTTCGGCAGCGGAAATGGCGTCCACACCATTACCAGCGGACTCGAAGGCGCCTGGACCACGACGCCCACGCAGTGGAGCGCCAACTACTTCGAGAACCTGTTTGGTTTTGAATGGGAGCTGACGAAAAGCCCGGCGGGCGCGTTTCAGTGGAAGCCGCAGCATGGCGGCGGCGCCGGTTCCGTGCCGGACGCCCACGACCCGACCGTGCGCCATGCGCCGTTTATGCTTACGACAGACCTCGCCCTGCGGGTAGACCCTGCCTACGAGAAAATTTCAAGGCGCTTCTACGAGAATCCAGATCAGTTCGCCGACGCCTTCGCCCGCGCCTGGTTCAAGTTGACACACCGCGACATGGGGCCGCGCACGCGCTATATCGGCTCCGACGCGCCGGAAGAAACGCTGCTCTGGCAAGACCCTATCCCGACCGTCGCCTACGAACAGATTGACGAGCAAGATGTAGAGGCGCTCAAAAACAAGATACGGGCTGCCGGGCTGTCAGTGTCGCAACTGACAGCGACCGCCTGGGCTTCCGCTTCCACGTTCCGCGGCTCCGACAAGCGCGGCGGCGCCAACGGGGCGCGCATTCGCCTTGCCCCGCAGAAGGATTGGGAAGCCAACAATCCGACTCAACTGGCTGCCGTGTTGAAAACCCTTGAAGGCATCCAGCAAGAGTTCAACGGCTCTCAGGCGGGCGGCAAGAAGGTTTCGCTTGCCGATCTGATCGTTCTCGGCGGCTGCGCCGGCATTGAGAAGGCGGCCAAGAATGCCGGATATGACGTGAAGGTTCCCTTCACGCCCGGACGCGCCGATGCTTTGCAGGAGCAAACCGACGTGGAATCCTTTGCCGCGCTGGAACCGGCGGCGGACGGGTTCCGCAACTACTTACAGGCCCGGCACATGGCTTCGGCAGAGGAATTGCTGGTTGACAAGGCGCAGCTGCTGACGCTGACGGCTCCTGAAATGACGGCGCTCGTGGGCGGTCTGCGCGTCCTGAATGCGAACTTCGACATGTCGCAATACGGCGTCTTCACCAAGCGGTCAGAGGCGCTCACCAACGACTACTTCGTAAACCTGCTCGATCTGGGAACGAAGTGGAGCGCGACTTCCGAAATCGAAGACGTGTTTGAAGGGCGCGATCGCGCCACCGGCGCCCTCAAATGGACGGGAACGCGCGTTGACCTCATATTCGGTTCGAATTCCGAACTGAGAGCCATCGCGGAAGTTTACGGGTGTGCGGACGCTCAGGAAAAGTTCGTGCAGGACTTCGTCGCCGCCTGGACCAAGGTGATGAACCTTGACCGCTTCGACCTGGTCTGATAGGTTCGCTCTGATACAAACTCCTGCCCAGGCTGCCGCCTTCCGCATCCGAAAGCGCGGCGTTCTGAAAGCGGCATTTCGCGCTGCGCCTTCGGATTGACAAAGCAAGGCGGCAGCCTGGGCAGGAGTTTGTATCGGGGCTGCTTTTAAGGCTGCCTGATTTTTGTACAATTTCCACATTTGCATACGCGCTCGAAGGCAAGTGTTACGATGGTCGCTGACGTGTCCGCCGAAATTGCCGAAACGCCCCTGAAACCGCTATCCGACGCCGAGATTTCGTTTCCCGCCTTTTTTCAAAAAACCTCGTCCGCCGCTCCCGTTGGCGCAATTCTTGCACTCTTACCAGGATCGGACCCGGCGGAAGCGTTCCAGGACGTTCTTCCGGCGGATGTCGTGTGGGAAGGCAGCATCCCCCTCTTTCCAAATCGGGGCCGCGTGGAACCCGTTACCAGCGAAATGGCGCGCGTGGCTGGACGAGGAATGAGGAAGAGCGACCTAGGATTGAGATGCCGGACGTGAATGCCGTGGTCGCCCTGATGGATCGCCTCCACGCGCCTCGCCAAATCGCGCGGAAAAGGAGAACACACCATGCCGTCTGAACCGCAAGCGTCAAAAACCATCTGTCAGCGCGGCGAAGCGATTTACGAATCGAAACTCCGCGCCCTCCTGGACACGCCCGCAAATCGCGGCAAAGTCCTTTCCATTGAACCGGACAGCGAAGATTACGAGATGGACGCCGACCATTATCAGGCCGTCATGCGCCTTCGCGCCCGCCACCCCGATAAAATCTCTTTTTCGATGCGAATTGGCTTTCCTGCGCTCGCTTACCTGCGTGGCGGGAGGGTTATCAAAAAATAGATGCTTACCGCCGACGTAGATGAGAACCTAACGGTGTGGATATATGTAAAATTCATCCGTGCAGACAGCCTCGAAATCAAGGTTCCCATGTTTTTCGATACCGGCTTCAGTGAGCGGCTTTCCCTGCCGCGCCACTATATAGACGCCCTTGATTATCCCGAAGTGGACAC
>JBBRNU010000086.1:0-10903 GCA_038230115.1 Chthonomonadales bacterium
GACCGTCAAGGCCAACCGATGGCACGACCAGCACGCCACGCAGTGGCTGCCGCAAATCTGCGCGAAGTATGGCTGCGAACTGGCCGAAATCCGCGTTCCCTGGCGGCAGTATCTCGAAACCAACCACTTGCAGCCCGCCGCGCTGCTGTCGGACGGCGTGCATCTCAACGATAAGGGCAACGCCCTGCTCGCCTCCTACATCAAGCCGCACTTAGTCTACAATCCGAAACTGCCCGACGCCGAGTGGAAAAACCTGACCCGCGCTTTCGTCATCGGCAAAGACGCGAAATGGAACAACGGCAGGCTTACGCTGACGTTCGAAGGCAACCGGGTGGATTTGATCGCCGCGCAGACCGGCAAAGCGAAGGCGGGAACGCTGGCGGAGTCGGCTCCGGGTTCGGCGCGCGTCCTGATTGACGGCAAGCCGCCCTCCCAATTTCCCGAATGCTACGCCATCACGCGCCCCAACGACCTGCCGCGCGTGGATTGGCCCTGGAACGTCGGCGGTATCATTCGCGTGGGGTCGGAAAAACCGCTCGTCGTGGAGGATTGGACGGCGCGCGTGCTGACCTTCGACCAGGCGACGGGCCGGTTCACGTTCGCGGTCGCCGGCTCGCAGACCGGCCCGGACGGGAACGGCGCGAGCGACGCAAAATTCGTTTCCACTTCGGGCCGCGTCGTCATCGAGTCATCGGATTGGTGGGTCAAGGACGTGCATGAGAAATATCTCATCGCGCCGGGCTATGTCGTGCATTGGCGCGTGATCCCGCAGTTTTTCGATGTTTACCAGCCGCCCGTCATCGCCGATCCGACGCTCGAATACGCCACAACCGTCGCGCAGGGGCTTGCCAACACGACCCACACGCTGGAACTCATTGCGGAGAAGGGCGTGCCGCCCCTGGAAACCATTCGCGTGTATCGCCCGCCCGTGAAGTAGCGAAGAAGCAGCGAAGCGGCGCGCGGCAGGGAATTTCAAAAAATAAACGCAGGGAGAAATTTCATTCATGCCGGAATCCGATGTTGAAGTTGGCGCGCTGCGCCTGCACGAGGGCGGGCTGTATGCGGGCGACGCGGTTTTGCTGTCCGGGCTGGGCGGGGCCGTCACGCTGCGGCCCGACCCGCACGGCGTCGGCGCGTTCCTGCATTTCCAGGCGGCGGAACCACTTTCCCGGCACGTTTTTGCGTCAGGACGCCTGGAATCGGCGGTTCGCTTCACGGCCTGTCATCGCTACGAGCCGTTCTGGATGAAGGCGGTCGCGGGCGTTCGGGCGGGCGAAGTTCCCGTCGAAACGCAGTTTCTGCTCGTCGAGTTGGCGAGCGGCGACTGCGTTCTTTTCGCGCCGCTCGTGGACGGCGCGTTCCGGGCCGCGCTGCAGGGGACGGGCGAGGACGGGCTGGAACTGGTGGCGGAATCGGGCGATCCTGCGGTCGTGACCGACGCCCTGGTCGGCCTGTTTGTAGCGACCGGCTCGAACCCTTACGCGCTGATGGAAGCGGGCGCGGTCAGCGTTCAGGCGCAAATCGGCGTCGGACGGCTGCGACGCGAGAAGCCCCTGCCCGATTTCATGGATCAATTCGGCTGGTGTACCTGGGACGCCTTTTATCAGGACGTTTCGCAGGAGAAAGTGCGCGAGGGGCTGGAAAGTTTCGCGCGCGGCGGCGTGACGCCTAAAGTCCTGATCCTCGACGACGGCTGGCAGTCACAGCATCGGATGCCGACCGGCGAGCAGCGCCTGACCGCCTTCGCCGCGAACGAGAAATTTCCCGGCGATCTGGCCCCGACCGTGACGATGGCGAAGCAGGATTTCGGCGTCGAAACGTTCCTGGTCTGGCACGCCCTGCACGGCTATTGGGCGGGCGTGGACGGCGACGCCCTGCCGGGGTATGGCGTCCGCGCGCTCGCCCGCAATTACTCGCCCGGAATTCTGCATCACGTTCCCGAATTCAACGTCAAGTACTGGGGCGCGATTGTCGGCGTCGTGCCGCCGGAACACGTTTACCGCTTTTATCAGGACTACCATCGGCATCTGCGGCGGCAGGGCGTGGACGGCGTGAAGGTGGATAATCAGGGCGCGGTCGAGGGCGCGGCGTATGGCATGGGCGGGCGCGTGACGGTCATGCAACAGTACCACGAGGCGCTGGAAGGCTCGGTTCATACGCATTTTCGCGGCAACTTGATTAACTGTATGTCGTGCGCGTCGGAAATGCTTTACGGCGCGCTGAACTCCAACCTCACGCGCACCTCGACCGACTTCTGGCCCAACCGCCCCGAATCGCACGGGCAGCATTTGTATGTGAACGCGCAGGTCAGCGCGTGGTTCGGCGAGTTCGTGCAGCCCGATTGGGATATGTTCCAGTCCGGCCACGTCATGGGGCCATATCACGCGGCGGGACGCGCGGCGGGCGGCTGTCCGGTTTACGTTTCCGACAAGCCCGACGCGCATAATTTCGACGTGCTGCGAAAACTGGTTCTCCCCGAAGGCTCCATTCTGCGCGCCGACCTGCCAGGACGCCCGACCCGCGACTGCCTGTTCCACGACCCGACCCGCGAGGCCGTCCTGCTGAAAATCTTCAACCGCAACGGCGCGGCGGGACTGCTGGGCGTGTTTCACGCGCGCACGGAAGCCGACGGAGGGGAAACCCCTCCGATTAACGGAACCATTGGCCCCGCCGACGTGGAGGGATTGGAAGGCGAGTCGTTCGCGGTTTACGCCCATCACGCGCAAACCCTCGCCGTTCTGGGGCGGGCGGAACGCGCCCCGGTCACGCTGCCCTTCCTGGCCTGCGAGGTGTATACGCTCGTCCCGATTGCCAACGGGTTCGCGCCCATCGGCCTGACCGAAAAATTCAACAGCGCCGGGGCGATTCTTGACCACCTCGACGACGGCGACGCGCACGAAATCCTCGTGCAAAGCGGCGGGCCGTTCCTAGCCTGGAGCGAAACGCGGCCCTCGCTGATTTACGTCAATGACGCGCCGGTGGAATTCGCCTTCGACGCAGAAACGCACAAACTGGAATTCACCGTTCCCGGCGACGACCCCGGCGAAATCTGGATCGAGTTCTGACGGGGAGAACGGGATTGAAACCCCGTTCTGAAACGCACAGACCACCTGCGTGGCCTGCAATGCCGCGCCGCCAACACGTTTTCAAATTGTGGAGGCGAGCGCAATGGAGCGCGTCTTTAGCCTGAGTAAGCCTGCGCGCCGTAACGTATCTAGCCCGCGCAGGCGGGCTACGCATTTCAGAACGAGGTTTCAATCCCGTTCGATGGGCTACGCATTTCAGAACAGGGATTTATTCCCGTTCGCCCCGTCTGCCGCATCCAGTTCCATTTGGGCGGCGACACAGTAAGGAGAAAGACCCGACATGGACTTGCGCTATTTGAAAGACCTGTGGAACGACGCCGAAACGGCGGGCATGGACGAGCCGGAACTGCTGCGCTATCGCTCCAACCTGCTGGGGCGCGATCTGCGATTGACCAACTTCGGCGGCGGCAACACGTCGGCGAAACTGCCCGCGCTCGATCCTGTGACCGGCGAAACCGAAACCGTTTTGTGGGTCAAGGGCAGCGGCGGCGACCTGGGAACCATTCAGCGCGACGGGTTCGCCACGCTGTACATGGACAAGCTGAACGGCCTGAAACGCCAGTATCGCGGCCCGGCCTACGAGGACGAAATGGTAGACCGCTACCCGCTCTGCACGTTCGGCAACAACTCGCGCGCCGCCTCGATTGACACGCCCCTGCATGGGTTTCTGCCCTTCCCGCACGTAGACCACCTGCACCCGGACTGGGCGATTTCGCTGGCCGCCTGCGCGAATGGCCCCGCCCAACTGGAACGCCTGCGCGAAGAAACCGGCTTGCATCTGGTCTGGCTGCCCTGGAAGCGGCCTGGTTTTGAACTGGGGCTGTGGCTCGAAAAGGCGGCGCTGGAGAACCCCGACGCCGACGGCGTTCTGCTCGGCTCGCACGGCATTTTTACCTGGGGCGAGACGGGCCGCGCGTCCTATTTGAAGACGCTCGAAGTGATTGACGCCATCGGGCAGTACGTTCTCAAGCGTGTCGAGGCGCGGGGCGACCAGTTATTTGGCGGGCAGATTGCAACGACGCGCCCGGACGCCCTCGAACTGGCCCGTGCGCTGATGCCCGCCGCGCGCGGGGCGGTTGGCGATGTCCTGGGGCATTTCGATAATCAGGAGGCCGTTCTGCGCTTCGTCAACAGCAAAGACGCCAAAGCCCTGGCGTGGCAGGGAACGAGCTGCCCCGACCATTTTGTTCGCACGAAAGTGCGCCCGCTGTTCGTGGAATGGGACGCCGCGCATGGCGACGCGGCCAGCCTGATCGCGGCGATGCGTGCGGGCATGGCGCGCTATAGCGTGGATTACGGCGTTTATTACGACGAAAACAAACTGGACGGCTCGCCCGCGATGCGCTCGCCGAACCCGACCGTCATTCTGGTTCCGGGCGTCGGGATGCTCAGTTTCGGGCGCAGCAAGGCCGAGTCGCGCATTACCGGCGAGTTTTACGTCAACGCCATTCACGTTATGGAGGGCGCGACCGCGCTGGACGACCTGGCCCCGCAGGAGGGCATTCCCGCCGACCGCGTGATCAATAACTATGTGGCGCTGCCGCCCCGCGAAGCCTTTAACATCGAGTACTGGCTGCTGGAAGAGGCGAAACTCAAGCGAATGCCCCCGGAAAAAGAACTCAGCCGCAAGGTCGCGCTCGTCATCGGGGCCAGTCCGGGCATCGGGCAGGTGGTCGCCGAGCGGCTGGCGAAAGAGGGCGCGCACGTCGTCGTGGCCGACATCAACGGCGAGTTGGCCGAATCCGCCGCCCAATCCGTGCGCGCGAAGTTCGGCAAGGAAGTCGGGGTTTCGGGAACCGTAGACAGCACGGAGCGCGAGTCGGTGCGACGTCTGCTCGATCAGGCCGTCATGCAGTACGGCGGCGTGGATATTCTGGTGCAGGTCGCGGCGGTCTTTTTCCCGCCCGACACGACCGGGCGCATCTCGGAAGCGCAGTGGCGCAAAACCTTCGACGTAAATTTGCTGGCCTCGATGGTCGCCGCCGACGAGACGCAGGCGCTGATGGCCGCGCAGGAAACGTCGGGCAGCATCGTGCTGATCAGCAGCGCGAACGGCGTCGTAGCGAAAAAGGGCAGCTGGGCCTATGACACGAGCAAAGCCGCCCTGAACCATCTGGTGCGCGAAATGGCCGTCGAGTTCGCGCCGCGCGTTCGGGTCAATGGCATCGCGCCCGCCAGCGTTGTGGAAGGCTCGCAGCAGTTCCCCCGTGAGCGCGTCATGACCTCGCTCGCCAAATACGGCATCGCCTTCGACGAGAGCGAGACGACCGAGGAACTGCGCGGCAAGCTGTCGGGCTTTTACGCCGAGCGCACCCTGCTCAAGCGCAAAGTCACGCCCGCCGCCATCGCCGAGGCCGCGTTCCTGCTGGTCTCGAGCCGCCTGAGCCTTACGACCGGCCAGATGCTCCCCGTAGACGCGGGCCTGCCGGAAGCCTTCCTGCGGTAGTTCGCGGTAACCGGACGAACGCCACGAACGGGATGATAACCCCGTTCTGAAATGCGGCGAACGGGAATAAATCCCCGTTCTGAAATGCACAGACCACCTGCGTGACCTGCAATGCCGCCTCTACAAAACGTTTTCAGATTGCGAGGAAGCCCGCGCGGGCAATTCGTATTTAGCCCGCGCAGGCGGGCTATGCATTTCAGAACGGGGATTTATTCCCGTTCGTCCGGCAAGCAGATATCAATTGCGAATTGAGTAAATAGAACGCCATGCAAATCACGCTTACCGAAAGCCCTTACGCTGCGCGCGATAGGGGCAAATCCTGGGGCGAGCGCGGCAAATGGCCGTGCCACTGGGTTCGCTGCGAAGACGCGGGCGAGCCGCCCTTTGTCACGGCCTATCGCTGCCGGTTCACACTGGACGCGGGCGTGACCGTCCGCGTTCACGTCACCGCCGATGAGCGCTACGAACTGTTCGCGGACGGCCTGCGCGTCGGGCGGGGGAGCGAGCGCGGCGACGCGGAAAACTGGTTTTTCGAGACCTACGACCTGCCATTCGAGGCCGGGGAACATGTTCTCGTCGCGCGGGTCTGGTCACTGGGGGCGCAGGCGGCGTTCGCGCAAATGACCGTGCATCCCGGTTTTCTGCTTGCGCCGGACAGCGACGAGCATGGCGCGCTTCTCGGAACCGGAGTCGCCGCGTGGGAAGCGAAACGGCTGGCGGGCTACACGTTCATTGACCCGATTACGGCCTGGGGAACCGGCGCGAACCTGATTGTGGACGGCGCGGCATTGGACTGGGACGCGCTGGCGGGCGGGGGCGAAGGGTGGCAGCCGGTGGTTGTCGGCGAGGTGGGCGTGGATGCCGTGCGCCGCAACGAAACCGAGAACAGCCACCGTCTGCGCCCCGCAACCCTCCCGCCGATGCTGGACGTTCCGCGCCAAATCGGAACCGTGCGCCTGGTCGCCGCCATCGCCTCGACGGAAACCCACGCCGTCCCCATTCAGCAGCGCGACAACCTGCCCGACGAGCAGGGACAATGGCAGGCTTTGATTTCCGGCCAGAGTCCGCTCACGGTTCCGCCGCTTACCCGTCGCCGCATCCTGCTGGATTTGGAAAACTACTACAGCGCCTATCCCGAAGTCGTAACGACGGGCGGAACCGGCGGCCTTGTGCGCGTGAACTGGCAGGAAGCGCTGTATTCCGACCCGCGCCGGAGCGTCAAGGACAATCGCGACGAGATCGAGGGCAAGCAATTCGTCACCGTCTGGAGTCTCAAGGACGGCATCGGCGACACGTTTCTGCCGGACGGCGGTGAAAATCGAACCTTTACGACGCTCTGGTGGCAGTGCGGGCGCTACGTCGAAATCGTCGTGGCGACCGCATCCGAGCCGCTCACGCTGGAGCGCTTCGCCCTGCGCGAAACCCGCTACCCCCTCGAAATGCAAAGTCAATTTCAGGCCAGCGACGCGCGTTTGGACGACGTGACCGCGCTGGCCCTGCGAACCCTGCAAATGTGTTCGCACGAGACGTACATGGACTGCCCCTATTTCGAGCAACTCATGTATGTCGGCGACACCCGGCTGCAAGTCCTGACCACGCTGGCGATCACGACCGACGACCGCCTGCCGCGCAAAGCCCTGCGAATGTTCGACGCCTCGCGAATGCATTCCGGCCTGACCCAATCGCGCTACCCGACGCGCGTCAAGCAGATCATCCCGCCGTTTTCGCTCTGGTGGGTCGCCATGCTGCATGATTTCGCGCTCTGGCGCGACGACCCGGCGTTTGTGCGAAGTTTACTGCCGGGGGCGCGGGCCGTGCTGGAACATTGGCGCGGCCTGATTGGGAGCGAAGGTTTGGCCCGCGCGCCGATTGGCTGGAACGTCACGGATTGGGTTCCGCAGTGGCCCGACGGCGTGCCGCCCGACGCTTACGACGGCGTGAGTGGCCTGCTGAACTGGCAGTTCGCGCTCGTCCTGACGCAGATGGCCGAACTGGAAGCGTGGGCGGGCGAGCCGGAACTCGCCGCCCGCGACCGCCGCACGGCTTCAGAACTGGCCGACCGACTGAACGCCGCTTTCTGGGACGAAACGCGCGGGCTGTACGCCGAGGACGTGGCCCACGCGCATTATTCCGAGCATACGCAGTGCCTCGCCCTCCTCAGCGGCCTGCTGACGGGCGAGCGGCAGGCGGTCGTCGGGGCCAGCCTGCTGCAAGCCCCTGACCTGGCCCAGACGACGATTTACTTTTCGCACTACCTGTTCGAGACCTGCCGCGTTCTGCACCGGCCCGACGTTCTGCTGAAACGGCTGGATTTGTGGTTCGACCTGAAGAAAAACGGCTTGAAAACGACCGTCGAGATGCCGGAGCCGACCCGTTCCGACTGCCATGCGTGGGGCGCGCACCCGCTGTACCACTTTTTCGCCACGCTGCTGGGCATTCGACCGGGGGCGTTCGGGTTCGGTTCGGTATCCATCGCGCCTCAACTCGGCAGTCTGACAGCGGCGCAGGGCGTTCTCGCGCACCCCAGAGGCGATCTGGCGGTCAGCCTGACGCGCGAATCGGACGGCCTGCGCGCCGAAATTACGCTCCCGCCCACCCTGCACGGCGTTTTCGAATGGGGCGGCGCAGTCTGGCCGCTCAAACCGGGCCGACAGGAAATTCATGTAACCTAGCCCTCGGCCCCACCGGGGAGACAATTCACCTAACCCCCCGGCCCCCTTCCCCACCGGGGAAGGGGGCCGGGGGGTTAGGCGGTTCGTCCCTTTTCCTGGAAGCCGGGGGTTAAGTAATCGCCTTCCCAACGCAAAAATCTACGCCGCAAAATAGGAAATCCATGACAAAAATCGTCTTGATTGGCGCGGGCAGTTTCGTGTTCGGGCCGAGCGTCCTGAGCCAGAGCCTGCTGGAACATAAACTCAACGATTTGGAACTGGCGCTCGTGGACGTGGACGGCGAGGCGGCGGAGTTGATGGCCGGGGTGGGGCGGCGCATGGCGCGCGAGTCGGGCCTGAACGCGCAAATCACCGGCCATACCGACCGCGCGACCGCTCTGCCCGACGCCGACTTCGTGATCTGCTCGGCCAGCCCGCAATTGCAAAAACGGTTCGCAATGGACTCCGAAATTATCGCCCGCGACGCGCCCGGTCATCTTGTCAGCGAATTCGGCGGCGTGGCGGGCATCAGTTACTCGCTGCGGCAGAGCGCGCTGATCGAGGGCATCGCCAGCGACATCCGGCGGCATTGCCCGAACGCCGTTCTGCTCGACGTCTCGAACCCCCTACCGCGCGTCTGTCAGGTGGCGCATGAGGCGGGCGTGGAAACCGTCGGCTTCTGTTCCGTTTCGATGGCGGGCTTCGGAATGCTGTCGCGGCTGTTCGATGGCGTTCCCGTACACTACCCGTTCGCCGCGCCCCGTGAGCGCTATGCCGTGACGATGGCGGGCGTGAACCATTTGAGTTGGCTGATCGCACTGCGCGAGCGGGCGACCGGGCGCGACCTGATGCCCGCGCTTCGGGAACGGCTGGCGGCGGGCGCGACGTCGGGCAATCCGCGCGCCGAGGAACTGGCCCGCGAGACCGGCTGGCTGCTGGTTCCGGGCGACGACCATACCAAAGATTTCCTGCCCCCGGTCGGCGAACCCTCGCGCACCGAAGCCGGACACGGCTCGCCAGAGGTGCGGCAGCGCCGACTCACACTCCTGCGCGACATCGGCGAGGGCCGTCAGCCTTACGACCCGATTCTGGCGCATCCCGCGTGGGAAAGGCCGCTCGATCTCATCGCCGCCCGCGCGTATGGGCGGGCGGCCGCCTTCAACTCGCTTAATCTCGTCAACCGGGGCCAGATTACGAACCTGCCCAACGGCGTTTTCGTAGAGACGCCCGCGTCCGCAAATCAGGACGGCATTGCGCCCGAAACCGTCACGCTGCCGCCCGCCGTCGCGTCGTTCTGTCAGTCCGCCGCGCAGGTCACGGACGCCATCGTGCGGGCGGCGCGCGAACGCAGCCGCGCCCAACTAAGCGTCGCCGTCGAACTCGACCCGACCATTCTGGACAAAGCCGCCGGGAACCGCGCGCTCGACGCCTGCCTGCAAGCCCACGCCGACCTGCTGCCCGCCTATCATTAGTGAGACGCAGGCTCCATCAGAGGGCGGAGCGAGACGAGGGGCTTGTTGAAGGAACAGCCGTCATAAAAAAAGCAGGTTCCGGGCCGTGGGATCCCGCCGCGATGCGGCTGCCGCCCGTAAGGGTAGCCTACGGTAGTTCCCGCGCAAGCCTGCCGTTATCATAATACCATAGATTGCTGTTTTGTACAAGCGTTTTCAAAGGTAGGCGCCACAAAATTTCCCATAAAAGCGCGCGGCGCTGCGTTTGCATGAGCAATCAACTAAACCGCCCCGGATGCCAGCAGGCGCATCCGGGGCGGTTCGGTCAACAGGACAGCGAGTCGCGCGCCGTCACCAGATCGAAACGAGACCGGAACCAGGCTTCACGGCTACGTTCGCATCCGGCGTTCCGAACGCCTTGACGAAGGGCGGGAAGTTCACGAGCGTTCCCGTCGTGCGCCACTGGCCCGGCGAGTGCGGATCGGCGCTGGCGAGCAGGCGCGCAAACTGCGGCGAGGTCTTCCAGCGCCAGATTTGCGCGAAGGCCAGCAGAAACCGCTGATCCGGCGTGTAACCGTCTATTTTGGGCGCATACGCCGACTCGCCGCTCTTGCCTTCCGGCGTTTTGTGAAGGGCCAGATACGCCACCTTCAAGCCGCCCAGATCGGCGATGTTCTCGCCCTGCGTCAGCTCGCCGTTCACTTTGACGGGGGCTTTCGCGTCGTCCACCGCGTTGTAGGCGCTGTACTGCGCGACGAGGGCGCGGCTGCGCTCCGCAAACCGTTTCGCGTCTTCGGGCGTCCACCAATCCTTCAAGTTGCCGTCGGCGTCGTACTGCCGTCCCTGGTCGTCGAAGCCGTGCGTCATTTCATGCCCGATGACCACGCCAATCGCGCCGTAGTTGCTGGCGTCGTCGGCTTTGGGGTCGAAGAACGGCGGCTGCAGAATTCCGGCGGGAAACACGATTTCGTTCATCTGCGGGTTGTAGTAGGCGTTCACGGCGGGCGGGGTCATGCCCCACTCGGTGCGATCCACCGGCTTGCCGACTTTGTCCAGATTGCGCTGGAACTCGAATTCGCTGGCGCGCATCACGTTCTGCGCGTAAGAGTCGTCGGCGACGACGAGGGCCGAGTAGTCGCGCCACTTGTCCGGGTAGCCGATCTTGATCATCAGCCCGTCGAGCTTGCGAAGCGCCTGCGTCTTGGTCGCCTCGCCCATCCAGTCGAGCGCCAGAATCCGCTCGCGCAGCGCGGCCTGCAAATTCTTGAC
>JBBRNU010000087.1:0-10846 GCA_038230115.1 Chthonomonadales bacterium
CCATGTTCTTTCGCGCGCCTTCCTTGTTTGTTCGCTAGTCGAGCGCGCCCGGCGACCGGGCCAGCAGCGCCGCGCCGAACGCCGCGTCCTGAGCCGGTTCCGCGAGGATAAACGGCGTCGGCATAAGCCCGCCCGGATCGCTTTCGTTCGCCCCATCCGCCCCGCCCGGATTCCAGCGCGGACAGGCGAATTCGGCGCGCAAAAACGCCCCGATTTGCCATAGCCCGCCGAGCGGATACACCGGCGCGTCCGCCCCCATTCGCAATTGGTGGCGCACCTCGCGAACGGAATGTCGCAACTGCCGCGCCATTTCCGCCACCAGGTCGCGCGCCGAGACGTCGCCCGCTTCGGCCAGCGCGCCCACGACCGGAGCCAATCCCGCCACGCGCGCCGGGCTGAAACCGCTGTAAAGCCACTGCATCAACTCGCTCGACGTGCGCGCGGTCGTGTGCGCGGCGACCGCTTCGGCCAAAGGATCGGGGGCGCCTGCCTGTTCTAACGCGAGCGTATGCCGCAGGGCGCGCAGACCCAGATTGAATCCGCTGCCCCGGTCGCCCAGCAAAAACCCCAGTCCGTCCTCGCGGCAAGTCTCGCCCGCCGCATTGCGCCCGAACGCGACGGCCCCGGTTCCGGCAATCATGACGATGCCCGGCCTGCCGCCCGTCGCTCCCCAATAAGCCGTCAGATAATCCGGCGCGACGGACGCCCGGTCATAACGAACCAACTGATTCAACAGCGTCGCGAACGCCGCGCGACGGGCGGTCAGCGAATAGCCCGCCATGCCCGCGCAGACGCCCTGAAAGCGAACCGTCTTATAGTCCAGTCCGGCCTCCCGGCACGCCGCCTGCACGGATTGGCGCACGGCATACGACAGGGCAGCGTCATCCTGCGCGGCCAGACTGCCCGGCCCGCCCAGCCCGCGCCCAATCGCTTCGCCTGCTTCGGAAAGGATCAGCGCGGCGGTTTTGGTTCCGCCGCCGTCAATACCTAAATAGACCATGCGTCGAAATTCGCGGCGCGGTCGGTCTTTTCCTGCATCCTTCACCCCTTGACGGCGGTGGTTGAAGCGCAGCCCCAATATAACGAAAGAACAACAAAATTATTATCTCATTGTAATATTTGGAGCAGGAGAACGTCCGCCGCATGGGGAAGTCCAATTTCAGAGAGATATTTTATAATTTTGGAGTGCAGTCAGGGTTATCGCAAACTTATTCTTTGACCAGCCAGCGGGAGCCAGATGACAAATCCACCGGTTGCGAACCAGTCCAATCGAAATCACGTGAGCCGCACGCGCGAGCGGCAGCGGCGGCTCACCGAACTCGCCAACGCTATTTCGGCCAGCGTCAGCCTGAGCGAAATCCTCCGCATGGTGCGTGACGCGGTTGTCGAGGCGGGCGGCTTCGACCGCGCAGGCGTGTTTTTGGTTGTGAACGGCGGCTTTCAGGGCGTCTGGGGAACCGACGCGCAGGGAGGTTTGGAAGACCTCTCGCAAACCGCTTTCGATAATCACCCGAATGCCGTCAGTCCCCTCGCCCGCGTCGGGCGTGGCGAAGCGCCGTACTGCCTGACCGAGGATTATACGCGGGAATACGCGACAGCGCCCGATGACGCCATGCATGGCATTCACGCCTATGCCGTGATCGGGATGCGCGTTGCGGAAAAAGTCGTCGGCGTTCTGTGCGTGGACAACCTGCTTACCGACGCGCCCATCACCGAAGAGGACATCGAAACGCTGCTGCCGTTCGCCGGGCAAGCCGCCGTCGCCATTCAAAACGCCAATCTGTTCGCCGCGCTGCGTCAGGCCAACGAGTCGCTGGCGCGGTCGGAAAAGCTGCGCGCGGTCGGGGAACTGGCAAGCGGCGTCGCCCACAACGTCAACAACGCGCTTGCCGCCGTCCTGGGCTATGCCGAAATGATTCGAGACGCCGAGGGCGTGACGGCGGAGATCGCCCACTTCGCGCGCATCATCGAGCGAGCCGCGCTAGACGGAGCCGATATCGTGCGGCGGATGCAGCGTTTCGCGCGCAGCGCGGGCGAGCCGAACGATGCAAACTTCGACCTGATGACCGTCTGCCGCGAGGCTATTGACCTGGCGCGACCCGCCTGGCGCAATCAGGCTCACGCGCGGGGAGCCAGCATCGAAATCATTACCTCCCTCCTGCCCGGCCTGCCCATTTACGGCGACGGCGGGGAAATCCGCGAGGTTCTGCTTAACTTGATTCGCAACGCCGCCGACGCCATGCCGACCGGGGGCGCGCTTTCGGTTCGCTGTTTCGCCGAAGATGGCAAGGGCGTGGTGACCGTCGGAGACACCGGCGTCGGCATGGACGAAACCACGCAGCGGCGGGTTTTCGAGCCGTTTTTCACGACGAAAAGCATTGGACATGGAACCGGGCTGGGCCTGTCGGTCGCCTGGGGCATCGTCGAACGGATGCGGGGCTGCATCGAGGTCGCCAGCGCGCCGGGCGCGGGCAGCGTCTTTACGGTGCGCCTGCCGCTTGCCGAGCCGGGCCAAACGCCCGCGCCGCCTGCGCCCCAAAGCGCGCTTCGGCCCGGAACGCGCCTGCTGCTGGTGGAGGACGAGGAGATCATCGCGGGCGGTCTGGCGCGCGGTCTGGTCGCGCGCCAGTGCGTCGTCGCGCTCGCCGCCGGCGCGCGGGAAGCCCTCGACTGGCTGGCCGACAACCACGCCGCGTGCGACATGATTATCAGCGATCATGGCATGGTCGGCATGACCGGCCTGGAACTCCTGGCGACCGTGCAGCGCCAGTACCCGCGTTTGGGGCGCGTCCTGCTTTCCGGCTGGGGCCGCGACCTGCCCGGCATCACCGACCTGAGCGCCGCCCAGCAAATTCTCGCCAAGCCGGTTCGCCTGGACGCCCTCGTCGCCGCCCTCGCCCAATTGCAATCCGCCAATAGCGCGCTCGCTCTGCCCTGATACTCAAAGCGCGCGACGCAGACGCTGGCAGGGCGCGTCGTTATTTTTGCAGGCGTCATCTCCATACGGGACGCCCGGCCTGAGCAAAACGCGCGCCTGTCTTTGCGACGGGCGCGCGTTCGATTTTCGGCCAGACGTTTCGGAGGTTGGCGGTCATTACTTGCTTGCCGCATCGCTCAACATGGAGTCGGGCTTGGCCGTGTCGTATACCGCCATGCCGGGGTAGCAGACCATTTCGCCGGGAACATCGGGGTTGCTGCTCGTGAATCGGCGCAGCTGCATGATCGGAACCTTTTCGATGCGTCCATCCTTCCAGCCCACGATCACGAAACCCGACGGATGCGACTGCGACCTATCGCCTTTGTAATAGGCGCGGTTGTAGCGGGCGTAAATGTGGGTGAAAAAGGCGACCTGCTCGAACTCCGGGATATGGTACTTTTCTGGCATTTTGGGCTGATTGGGAAAACAGATGTGTTCGTAATTGCGGTCAATCGGACTTTCGGCGAACTTAGCGTCCGATAGCGTCTGCAGCGAAACAGGAACGCGCAGCGAATCCCAGTTGTGGGCGCGCAGAGCGCCGAGAAGCTGATGCAGCTGCCGTATCGCCGCGTCCGGGTCGCCCGCTTTGGCCGCGTCAGGAACATTGGCCGCCAGTCGGCTTATCGGAATTTCGTCCTTTCGCACGGCTCCGTCGGACGCCTGCGTATGGTTTCGATGCAGATTCCAACCCAACAGAGCAATCGTGAGCAAGCCGAGGGCAAGCGCAAGCCAAAGTCGTTTCATTCGGTCGCGCCTCCTTTACAGGTATCGGAACCGGGCGAAGCGTTTCCGCTCACCGAGTAGGTTCCATAACCTCCCGGCCCGCCCGGAGTAGGATCATTGCAAGGACGATGGTTGTCCGGCGTACCCTGACAGTCCACAACCCAGCAGAGGCGAACGAATTGATCATCGGCTCCGTGCGGGTCCGCGCCAGGGATATAGACGCCGTAGGCTGTCATAACCACCTGGCAGCAATGTCCGGGCGGAACGCCGTCATAATCGAGGCAGTAAGTTGCGATGCGGGACGACCAAAATCTACGAACTTCGCCGGGATTGAGCGGGCAGCTGACAGATAAGCAATATCCGCACGAAACGACATGCGGGCGCGGCGTTCGCCAGCGCGCCATGAGGCGGGGCGTCACGAATAAAGCCACTAACAATAGCGGCGCGGCGACGAGAAGCAGAAACCGGCGGTTAGGAGACATAGCGCGGCCTTTCTGTCCGCTTTCCGCGGACGCAAACGAAACAACACTTTGCGCTATAAAATTCGCTTCATTCTGGCGCGCTCCTGCCGGTTTCTGGCCGCTATTGTTAAGGTTTTATTAAATTTTCGTTTTGATACTGAATCAGATAGCGCAAAAGCGACGTTGGAGGTTTAGGACAAGGCCGCGAAGCAAAGGGAAGCGCCGCGCGGTTTGCGATGCGCCAGCCGAACCGCCGAGGCGCGTTCAGCGCGGGATTTTGCGCTCCAAATACAATCAGGGCTTCTTGGCGGGCGGCGGGTACAGCAAAATCACCCCGCTGTGCGGCGGCAGTTTCAACTTCCGCGCTTTCTGGCCGGTGACGCGCGTCATCGGGCCGCCCAGCGCCACCGTCACCGTCCGCTGATCGTCGGCGTTGACGTATACTACGCCCGTTTGAAACGACCGCCGCCAGACCATGCCGCCTACTGCGGGCGTCAAATGGCGCTCCTGATTCGCCGCGCCCAGCGGCGCGTTGAAGTACGCGGCTTTCGCCTCGACTTCCCGGCGCGTCACCGCCAGGCTGAAGCCCCGGTCGGCGGGCTGGCCGGTCGCCTGCGGCATCGGCTGAAATACCAGGCGGCCCTGCCGATGCCACGCCAGCAAATAGCTCGCCAGGCCGAACTCCAGTTCCGCGTCGTTGCGATACGCGGTTGCGGCGATGAAAACCTGTCCGCTGCGCGCCGCGCGCTCCGCCGCCTCCATCTGGATTTCCCACAGGCGCTCCCGAACCGAAGCGGGCAGCCAGTAAGGACGCAGCCAGCCCTCGGCCCACGCGCCGTCAATCCAGGGGCTGTAATCGTCCCACAGCCGCCCGGCAAGCTCCGGGGCGTCGCCGCCCGTCGCGACCGGCAGCGTGGGATGCCCGGCCAATTCCTCGAAGCCCAATGCCGACGGAATAATCAGGAACTGGTTCTCGGCCCGCGCCGCCCGCAGCCAGTTCAGGGTCGCGTCGGCCCGGTCGCGCGGCGTCTTGTAAGCCGCGAGATTGGCCCCGACAAAAGTGTTGCCGGGCGGCAGTTCCGCGGCGATCACGCCCTGCGCCTGATACTGCCGGACAAGTTTGGCGGCTTGTCCGCGCCAGTGTTCGGCCCAAGCCGGGTTGCCGAAATCCATCCAATGCCCGCCCGGATCGGGATGCGCGACGCCCCTGCCGTTCTGATGCCGCAAAACCCACGCCGACATCTCCGGCTTCCACCCCCCGACGTTTCCGCGATGCCCGTCCTGCTCATACAGCGACGAGGCGTACACATACAACAGGGGCGTGATGGTCGGCTGCAATTTCGTCATTGCCGGGAACGTGTCGGGCGTAATGCTCGTGGCGTCGAGCGCGACGACTTCGCAGTTTTCCGCCAGCCAGTCACGATTGGCGTCCGACAGTTTCCCGCTCGCCTTCGCCGAGTCTTCCAGATCGCCGCCGGTTTCGCCCAGCCCCATCGTAAACAGCCCGCCCAATTTGACTAGACTGTTGGCCCGGTGCATCGGCGTCGTGGAAACGGCTCTCGGTTTTTCCGGCGCTTTCGCTCCCGGCGGCGCGTTGCCAGTGGAGGCGGCATTCGGCGCGTTCGTCATCGGCGCGGCGTTCGGCGCATTGGCGACCGGCGCGGCATTCTGCGCCGCCAACAAAATTGCCGCCCCAAACATCCATGTCAGCCGGATCAAATTTTGCAGCATCAGCCTAACTCCCGAACGATCTCATTGGGCAATTCACCTAACCCGCCAGCAGGGAATGGGAAGCGCGTCGGCGATTAGGAGAAGCCGAGGGGTTAAGCGGCTTTCCTCTCAAAGCCAGTGGGTCAGAGGACTTTTTCATTTTTACTGCCAGAACTGATAGGTAGGCAGGCCGCGCGCGATGCCGTAAATGTTCCACAGGCTGCCAACGACGAACTGCCCCAGCATCAACCCGATGAAAAACGGCAGCATCCGCTGAAAACCGCCGCGCCCGCCATAACGCAAAATCAGCGACTTGAACACCCACGCCAGAAACAGCGGCCCCCAGACCAGGTTGATTTCCCACGACGACGTGACCGCAAACGCGAGCGGATGCAGCGGCCACCAGGGAAGGCGCACCCGCAGCCATTGCAGCAGAAACGCCAGCCCGAACCCGGTTACGAGCGCCATGAACTCCGGCGGCTTGTTTCGCTCCGGCGTTTTCAGCCACGTGTTCAGCGTGTTGAACGACTCGGCCCCGAACGTAATCCGCGATTTGCCTTCGGCCCCGTAATCGTACATCAGGTGCAAAATCACCCAGAAAGCCACGAAAACCGCCACGCCGCCCAGGACGAGCATCGCCGCTGTCCACTTGCGATACTCGCCCTTACTGCTCTGCTCGGCCAGTTTGTAGGCTTCCAATTGGTGCGGCATCGGGTGCGAGCGGTACGCCCGGTTGAACCAGTAAAAAATCCCGAACGTCGTCAGATTGTGGGCGTCGAAGGCCTTGCTGCCCGCGATGCGCGTCATGATCTGTTCCGGCCCGGTGAAGTGCAGGTCGTGAACCGGCGTTCCCAGCTCGGCCCGCATCCGCGTGATCGCCAGGGCCAGAGCGAAATACATCAGGAAGAAGAGCAGGCCGATCCACCAGGTCATGCCCAGGTACGACGAAAACGCGACGAGCGCCCCGACCCCGCCGACAATTCCGATCAGCGCCATGCGGTACGGCATCGGCTCGCGGCTGTCGTCGAGCGTGGAGGGCTTGCCAAACGCCCGCAAGAACACCTGCCGCAGATAGCCCCGGCTGATCCAGACCGAATACAGACAGAACGAAATATACGCCCCGAACGCCTGGTTTTCCGTGTAGGGAAAGCGCGGGTCTTGATCGTAGGCGAGCGCGACCGAAAACACCTTCTCGATCTTCCAGAACCAGTAGAAGAAGAAGCAGGAAAAGAGGAAGTCGAGCGGCATGAACATGCCAAGCCCGATCATGAACGGATAAAACGAGACCGGCGTCCAGCCGATCGCGTTCCAGGGCTTGACCGCGAAGTACGGCCCGATATCCAGGTACGACTGTCCGAAGCCCGGCGTCAGGATCGTCGGAATCGTCGGGTAATAGTAGTTCAGGCTATTGATGAAATCAATCGCCCCGGCGATGCAGAACCCGATGTAAAACAGGCGGTTGCGAAACAAGCCCTGCTTTTGAAACGCCTGCTCGTTGGTAATCTGGAGCGGCAGTTGGACAATCGGGTACGTCAGGCGTTCATTGTCCGTCCACTGCTTGCGAAGAATGGCGTTCACGCACAGCATCACAAACAGCAGCATCGTGACAAAAAGCGTCCATATTGTCACGACCGGCAGCCACGCGACCAGATACTTGACGTGCCAGATGCTGTCGTTGCCTAGATAATATCCCTTGTAAATCTGCTCATCGGAAACGAATAGCCCCTTCCGCAGATAGGGGTTGATGACGTTCGCCCAGTTGTTGCTCCCATCGGCGTGGCGGAACGACCAGGTGAGCATCGGCACAAACACTTGCAGCATATCATGTCCGGCCACGCACGACCCGATGCACAGCACGGAATAGACCAGCAGCAGTTCGCCGCGCTCCAGAGCGATGCGGGGCGCAATCCGCAGCAGGCCCCGATTCAGCAGCGTCAGGCACAGCAGAATAAAGACGGTGTTGAACAGCAGCGAAATCGTCGTCGGGTGGGCCGAGTAGCGCACGACCTCCATCTGAACGACCCAGTAAGCGTTGATCGGCAGCAGCAGCAGGCACAGCGCCACCGACCGCCACGTCACAGCCCGCCCGTTCGCGCCAACCGCCGCCCGCGCCCTCGCGGAAGCTTCCGCCGCCTCCGCTTCCGTAGTTTCAAGACGCGCCGCCGTCGTCCTTTTGTTCGCCTCGTCCTGCGTCATCGCCATTGAATAAGTCCTTGCGCCCGCCGTTAAAATTTATGCAATTCTGACCGCGCGCCGCCCCGTCCAACTTTGAGGCGGCGCCGTTTGCGGGTTCGTCTTTCGGGATTAAAATTGTGCGATGAAACGCACAGCCGGGAATGGAATCCCCGTCCTGAAACGCACAGCCCGCCTACGCGGGCTGCAATGCCGCTCCGCCAATGTGTATTCGACCTGCGAAGAAGCCCGCGCCTGTTCGATTCGCGCAGGCAGATGAGGACAAGCGCATCTTTAGCCCGCGCAGGCGGGCTTCGCGTTTCAGAACGGGGATTTATTCCCGTTCTCGGCCCGACGCAAGGTTACCGCCCTCTTCACGGCGCGAAAATGTCGGCGAGGGCGAGCGACAGGCCCGCAAAAACCAGAGAAGCGACCTGCTGACCTTCCGCAAAAGTGGCGATGGACTCAAAATCCGCGTCCGTCCAGCGCAGAACCTCGACCGTCGCCGACGCGGTGTTGACGAGCCAGCATTCTTGCACGCCGATACGCTGATAATCCTGCAATTTAGCGTTCATGCTGAGTTTCGTTTCGCTCGGCGACAGAACCTCAACCACCAGTTCCGGCCCGACCTCCAGCACACCCTTCGTGGGAACGCCCCCGCCCGCTGCCAGCCGCGCGTGGCTGACAAACATCACGTCCGGCTGCCGCGTCTGCAATTTGGGAACCCGCCGGATCAACACGTCGAACGGCGAAACCAACGCCAGGCCAATCCCGCTTGCCTCCTCGAAACGCCGAAAGCGGCTGTAAATGCTGCCGACGATGCGCTGATGCCGAAAGGTAGGCGTGTTCAAGAAGGTTTGCACTCCGTCCAGGATGGCGTAAGGCTGCGCGGTAGCTGGCTCCACATCGAAGGCTTCCATATATTCGGCGTAAGTCAGTTCGCTGTCCGGGACTTTTGTTTGTCGGTAAGCGGTCATAAGCGTTCCGTCCTTTGGGTTAGCCGGGGCAGAAATCGTAGGTTTTGATGTTGATGAAGCGCCCGTGATTGAGGAACAGCGACAGCAGGCTCCAGAACGCGCCCACGCCGTACTCGCCCAGAATGATCCCGAACATGAACGGCATCACCTGCCGGTTCAGCCGGTAGCCGCCGTAGCGCAGGACAAAATACTTGATGAACGTGCTGATGACCAGGCACGACCAATAATATTCCGCCCCGAAATTCAGCGCAATCGCGTAGCCCGCCGGGTGGAACGGCCACCACAAAAACCGCATCCGCATCCACATCATGCCGAACGCGGCCAGCGCCCCGAACCCGACCCACACCTGCCCCCAGAAATCCGGGCGAACCGGCGAGTCCGCCCACGATTTCAACTGCTGGAACTGTCCCCAGTTGTGCGCGGTCATGACGTTGATGCCTGCGCCGTATTGCAGGTGCAGCGCGGCCCAGAAACTCGCCAGCGCCCCCACGAACATCGCAAACATCATCGCGAACCCCATGCCCTTCATCGTGCTGCCGTTCTGCTGCGCCATCTTCATGGATTCGAGTTGACAGGGCATGGGATTCGTGCGATAACCGCGCCCGGTCATCCACCAGAACATCGTCATCAGGGTCAAATTAGGCAGACCGATGGCCTGCGTTCCCGCGAAAAGCGTCATCAGGAACGGGCCGTTCATGTTGCCCGCCATCTCGTGCGCGGGCGGGCCAAGCTCGGCGCGAATCCGGGTGATCCCGACGGAAATCAGGAAGAAGAACCCGAAATACACGGCGATTACGCCGATGGTCATGCCCGCCTGCAAACAGAAAAAGGTCAGGAACGCCAGACTCAGGACGATGCCGATGACCGCGCCCCGGTACGTCATCGGCTCCTGACTGTCGTCCAGAACCGCGCTTTGCGGGTGCAGCGCTTTTTCCCAAACTTTTTGGAAGTGGCCTCGCGCTGTCCACAGCGCGGCGGCGATCACGGCGAACCACGCCCCGAACGATTGCTGGTTCAGGTAGGGGAACGCGCTCGCTTTGCCCGGTTCCGCGCCCAGCACGGCGGCTAAGACCAGCAAGCCTTTCTTGAACAGGAAGAAAAACCAGAGCGAAAACGAAAGGTCAATCGGAAGAAAATAGCCCAGCGCGATAATGAACGGGTAGAGCGGCAGGGGGATGTCGCCCAGCGCGTTCAAGGGATAAGACGTAAAAAATTGTCCGATGTTGCGACTTGGGTGGTCGTGGCGCACGACAATCAGCGGCAAGGTGGGGTACAGCGTCGCCAGCCCGTTCCACAAGTCCAGCGACGCGCCCAGCATGATGCCGATCCAGAACGGCTTGTTCTTGAAAAACTCCAGCGTACCGCCGTTTTGCGTCATCGCCATCGGCAGTTGAATAATCGGATACGAGAGTTTCTCGTTCTCCATCCACTGCTTCCGCAAAATCACGTTCAGGCAGATCATGACCGTGCCGACCGCAAGGATGAAGCAGCACCAGATGAGAACGGGAACCGCCCAGGCCAGCAGATGCGGGCGCGTGTATAAAACGCTTGATCCCAGCCCCTCGTACAGCGGGCGAAGAATCTTCGGGTCTTTCACCATCGCCCAATCGGGGTAAAAGTTGTTGAATTTGTCCCAGCCCAGCGTGGGCTGCTGGCCCTGAAACCAGACGGGAAATCCCTCGACGGCGGGAATCGCGAGCTGCAAACTGTCGTGTCCGGCAAGCGCCGAGGCAATCGTCATCATGGCGTAGCAGGTGATCAGCTCGCCCTGCGAAAAAGCCCGTCGGGGAAAATAACGCTTCAAAACGAAGATGTTGAAGAGAACG
>JBBRNU010000088.1:0-10821 GCA_038230115.1 Chthonomonadales bacterium
GCCACGCCCAACGCCACGAACGCCGAGGACAACAAAAACTTCAGCCACTACTACATCAAGCGGCTTGGCCCGGAGCAAATCCTCGACAGCATCACGGTCGCGACCGGCGTGGACGAGCAGTTCCCCGGCGTCCGCGCCGGAACCCGCGCCATCAACCTGGTGGATAACAACATCGGGTCGTATTTCCTGGATGTCTTCGGGCGCAGTCGGCGCGTGCTGGCGCAGGAACGCAGTTCCGAAACCTCGATCTCGCAGGCGCTCGCCCTGATGAACGGCGGCGCGGTCAATGGCAAAATCACCGACCCGAACGGGCGCGTGGCGCAGCTGGTGGCCCGCCTGGGCGACCGCAGCGAAAAGGCCATTCTTACCGAATTGTACCTCGCGACGTTCGCCCGCGCGCCCAACGAGAAGGAATTGGCCGAGGCGCACACGTATTTGAGCAAGTCGCCCACGCCCAAAGAAGGGTACGAAGACCTGATGTGGGCCATGCTCAACACGCGCGAATTCCTGTTCAACCATTAAGTTCGGGCCTGCAAGCAATCCAGCGCGGGCGTTAGAACGGACGCCGTTCCCGATGCGAAGCGCAAGCCTATCCGCGCAAAGCAAGCAAGCGCGAAATCAAGACGTTCAACCAACCGGCGCGGCGCTATTTCAAGGCCCAACGCCCATCGCCATTCGGAGGGTCGCATGAATAAAAGTGAACTGGAACAATTCGGCTCGTATCTCGACCGCACCTGCGACGGCATCACGCGCCGCGACCTGCTCAAAGTCGGCGCGGTCACGTTTCTGGGGCTGACGCTGCCGGAGTTCCTGGCCCTCAAAGCGGACGCGGCGGGAACGAACGTCGCGACCGGCAAGGCCAAAGCGACCCGCGACCCCTCGGTTATTCTGCTCTGGATGGGCGGCGGACCGAGCCACGTAGACACGTTCGACCCCAAGCCCAAAGCCGACGTTTCCATCAAAGGCCCGTTCGAGGCGATGGAAACCAATGTGGACGGCATCTTTATCGGCGAGAACCTACCCAAGCTTTCCCGCGTCATGGACAAGATGGCGATTTTGCGGAGCGTCTCGCACGGCGACGGCGCGCACGAGCGGGCGCAGCACTATATGCAGACGGGCTACCTGCCCCTGCCCACGATGGAGTTCCCCTCCTATGGGGCCGTCATCGCGCACGAAAAGGGCATCGCCAACAACCTGCCCCCGTATGTGACGATGCTGGGCGGCAGCGAGGGCATGGGCGCGGGCTTCCTGGGCGGCTCGCTCAACCCGTTCTACGCGGGCAACCCCGCCGACGGCAATTATCGCGTGCAGGACTTGACCCTGCCCGGCGGCGTCACGCCTTCGCGTCTTGACCGCCGCCGCCGCCTGCTGGCCGCGATTGACAGCCTCAAGGGGGCCAAAAGCGACGCGGTTCGCAGCATGGACACGTTCGTAGACCGCGCGTATGGGCTGGTCACGAGCAAGCAGTCGCAGATGGCGTTCGAGATTGGTCGGGAAGACCCGAAACTGCGCGACGAGTATGGACGGTCGGGCTTCGGGCAGTCGTGTCTGATGGCGCGCAGACTGGTGGAAAGCGGCGTCCGGTTCGTCACGATTACGATGGGCGGCTGGGACACGCACGACAACAACTTCGGGCAGTTGAAAAACAACGTCCTGCCGGACCTGGATCGCGGCATGTCAGCCCTGATCCGCGACCTGTCGAGCCGGGGGATGCTGGAAAATACGCTCGTCGTCTGGATGGGCGAGTTCGGGCGCACCCCGACCATCAACAAGAACATGAATCCGGGCCGCGACCACTGGCCCAACGCGATGTCGGTGGTTATGGCGGGCGGCGGCGTCAAGGGCGGACAGGTCATCGGCTCGACCGACGAGCGCGGCATGGGGCCGGCCCTGCGCCCGATCCACGTCGAGGACATCGCCGCCTCGCTTTACCACGCGGTCGGCCTCGACCCCAACAAAGAGTACGTCACGCCCACCGGTCGCCCGATCCGCCTGGCAAACGACGGCAGCGTCATTCACGAGCTGTTCGCATAACATTTGCGTGAGCCGGCATATCGGCGCGCAGTTCCTCAATGCGAAAGTCCTCTGTCAATTGGCAGAGGACTTTTCGTTTGCGGCGACCCCTTTTTGACCGCAGTCGCTGGACTTTTCAGCTCGCGTCGGTTATACTTCAATCAGCAAGATTTAGGAGGCGCGATATGGCATGGGTGGAACACGGAAAAGTGGAAGCCGGGCGGCTCATTTTTGCAGAACCGCTTGTCTTGCCCGACGGGACGCGGGTAACGGCGCTGATCGAAGTGGAAGAGGAAATGCGCGAAGCCCCTGCGTCCGAGCGGAACTTCGAGACGCTGCCCTTTTTTGGGATGTGGGCCGACCGGGACGATCTGGCGGACAGCGCCGCGTGGGTACGGCAGGAACGACAACGTTGGCAGCGCCGCAAACCTCCGCTTTGACGTTGTTCTAGCCGCCGACAATCAGACGTTCAACGCAATTGACGTCGAAGCGTTGCAATCATTCTTTGAAGTCGGGGGTTCTCGTGGTTACTTTGCCGTCGCCAGACATGAACAACCAACTCCCACGCCGCTGTAAAGCGCGCGATCGGTAATACCTTAATACCCTGTCTGTCTAATGCGCCTCGCTGCCGAAGATTGACGCGCCGTTTACAATCGAGGAACTGGCAGCCAAGTCAGGCGGACTCGCGGAGGGCTTGCGTCAACTCGCGGTCGGTCGGCTCGACGAGGACTTTGCGGCCCTGCGCGCCCTCGATCACGAGCGTGGGAATTTTGCCGCTGTTGCCGTTCAGAGCGCGCATGGCGTCCTCGGCGTCGGCGGTCTGTTCGATGTCTATTTCCACGAACGGCACGCGCAAGCGCTGCAGGACGCGCCGCGAACGGGTGCAGTCGGGACACCAATTCGTGATGTAGGCGATAACCGAAACGGACACCCTCGCTTACTCCTTGCCCATCCTTCATCATTTTGCCAGCGTCGCCATTTGGGGCGCGGTTACGAGCGGGCGTGGGGCGCGTCCTAGCTCTTTCCGTTTCCCCCTGTCTATTTTTACTGTTCTCTATGGCACGCGCTGCGCGGACGGCTTCACGTTCGTCGGGCGCATGGTGGCCGTCGCGCCCAACTCCTGCAACTGCCGCTTCACGGCCTCGGCCTTGCGCTGCGACACGTCCATCGCCACGACCAGCGGCGTTTTCTGGCTGGCGGTCTGCATCAAACGCCTCGCTTCCGGCAGATTCGTCACCAGGAGGTTCTGGATTTTGAAGGCCACGTCATTCTCCTGCCGCTTGTCAATGGCGACCAGAAGCACATCGTAGTTTTGCAGCAGGTTCTCGTTCGAGTCCATCGCCGCCGTGCCAACTACGTCCACCTTGCGCGTGGGGTCGGTTCCGATTTGCAGCAGGCGGTTGCAGCGCTCGCAGACATACCGCTGCACGCTGGCCGCCACGCGATGCTCCGTATGGCAGAACTGGCAGACGATGGTGCGGACGGGAACCGGCTGGCCGTCCTGAAAATGCACCGTGCGGCTGCAATGCTCGCAGTCGAAGTCCTCGGTCGGCGCGGCGAGCAGCAGGTTATCCGCGCCGCAGTAGGGGCAGGGGAACGCAATGCGGGGCGTGCTGCGCGCGGTCAGGCCGCGCTGAAGCGCGACGCCGACAAGCGTCAGCCCGGCAATCAGGCCGACCACGCCGACCAGTCTTTGCAGCGTTTGCAGCCACTCCACCTCCACCCAGAACTTGGCGAAATAAATCAGGACGCCGGAGACGAGCGCCAGGGCGATGCCCGCGCCCGCCAGACTGATGGACTGCACCCACTGGCCTTCCTGCTTGTCGGAAAGTCGAACGGAAATTTTCGCCATAAAGGTCTCCTCGGACGCGGCGAACGCGCGGCGCGGCGTAAGGCATTCGGCGCGCGGGCGCGTCCCGGCCATTTTGTTGGCGCTATGATAGCAGACAAGCGTAACCCCGTCAAGCGACCCGGCAAACGAACCGCCCGTTCAGGCCTGACGCAATCCAAACGTGATGACGCCGGTCCAGGTTTCGCCCGGATGCAGCGCGATCAGCCCCGCGTCAAGGCCCTGCGGCTGCAAATTCACGGCGTCCGTTGTGCAGGTATAGGGTTCGAGCGCGACGACCGGGCGGCTGTCGGGCGCGTACAGCACCCACTCGCGAAAACCGGGGTCGGCGGCGACGACGAATTCCAGCCCGGTTTGCGGATCGCGCAGCCCGCCTTCGCTCCAGCCGTCGGCGCGCGGCGTGATCTGCGTGAACACGTCGTCGAACGTCAGGCCGTCGAGGGCGCGGAAGCCGCGCAGGTCGAACCGGGCCGCGTTTTCGGTCACCGGAACCACCTTGCCGGTCGGCATCAGCCCGTCCAGTTCCCAGTACGCCGACGCGGGAACGTGAACCAGCGCCTGTGCGCGCTCGCCGGGCGTGATGTCCCCCAGCGCGGCGGGCAGTTCGGCTCCCGGTCGCAGCGCGGTCGGGAACCAGGGATGAATGCCAAATCCCATCGGCAGCGAAGCCGCGCCGGTGTTCCGCGCTTCCGTCGTCATTTCCAGGACGCCCGCGCGCAGACGGTAGGCGACCGTCAGGCGGCAGGGAAAGGGGTACTGTTCCGCGATGTCGGGGAAAGCGTCCAACTGCAGACTGGCGCGCAGGAACGCCCCGTCGTCGCTGGCTTCCTCGATTTCGACCGTCCAGGGCTTGTCGCCGACGAGACCGTGAATGGCCTGCCCCGCGCCCCGATCCCAGCCGTTCGCAAGGAGTTTTTCCATATGATACGCCCGCCCCTCGAACGAGTACGCGCCGTTTCGGACGCGGTTCGGGAACGGAAACAGGATCGGGTTGCCGCCATGAAACGGAACCTTCCGCAGGTCGCGCACGTCATCGGGCGGCACGAAAACGTCGGTCGGCATCGTCGAGAGGGAAGTCGAGGGAGCGGCGCCGTTGGGAATGTCCGGCGTGGTGCGAAACCGAACGCAGTTGAAGCCGAGTTCGGGATAAATGACGGCTTCGGCCTGCCGGTCGGCGTCGGTGAGAAAATAGGCGGTCGCGTCGAACGCGCGCTCCGACCGAATAGCGTAGCGGGACATGGGGTGTGGTTTCCTTAAAAATTGATTCGGGCGCTGGCCCGACAAAGCCAACGCCGGAGCGCTCAAACCGTTTCAGGCTGGCCGGAGCGAGTCGAGCGATACACGGCGTCCACGACTTTCTGCTGGCGGAGCGCGTCGTCGGTATCGTAATCCAGAGCCGTGTTTTCGACAATCGCGCGCGACAGGTGGGCGAATTCCAGCGTCCACTGGTTCACGCCCGGAAACGTCTCGATTTCGATCTGCCCGCCGGTTTCGATGTGCAGGGCCGCGCCCTCGCCGGGCAGAAACGCGCCTGGCGCGAGGATACGTCCTTTGCTTCCCACGACCTCGTATTCGCAGCGATAGGGCAGGGCCAGGCCGGTATCGAAGGTCGCCCGCCCGCTGGGAAATTCCAGTACGCCCGACGCCAGCATATCCACCTGATATTCCGGGTCATAGTCGGCGCGGGCGTAGACTCGCGACGGCTCGGCGTCGAAGAGGAACCGGGCGGCGCTCAGGCAGTAGCAGCCCACGTCCATGATGCCGCCGCCCGCCAGTCCCGCGTCGAGCCGCACGTTGGGCTGGCGCGCAATCGTGAAGGTGAAGGCCGCGCGCACGAACCGAACCGGCCCAATCGCCCCATCGCGGATCAGCTGCCGCGCCCGACGGTGCATCGGATGAAAGCGCCACATGAAGGCTTCCATGACCTTGACGTTTTGCTGTCGGACGACTTCGGCCACGCTCTGCGCTTCGGCGAGGCTGGTGGCGAAGGGCTTTTCGACCAGCGTGTGCTTGCCCGCCTCCGCCGCCTGAATCGTCCAGGGCGCGTGGAGGGCGTTGGGCAGCGGGTTATAAACGGCCTCGATTTCGGGATCGGCCAGCAGTTCCGCATACGAGCCGTACGCCTTCGCGAAGCCAAATTCCTGCGCGAACGCCTGCGATTTTTCCAGACTGCGGCTGGCGATGGCCGTCAATTCCACGTTCTCGGCCAGCTGCATTGCGGGAATAGCGGTGTTTTTGGCAAAGTTGGCGCATCCCAGCACGCCCCATTTTACTTTTCGCAAGAGGAAAACGCCTTTCGTCGCGAAGATGCAAATTTCTTTGCGTCGCGAAGGTGGAAACGTCTTTCGTCACGGCGGGTTTTGCGCGCCCGCCATGCAGAACGCGGGAACGGAAAGGCCGCGCCGACTGTTTTTAGTTAGAACCGAACGTTCCAACAAAATAGAAGCGCAATTTGGCCCGCTCGCGCCGTCTTGTAAGAAAGTGTGCGAGCGCCAACCCGTCAAAGCGCTGCCTGAAGGGCTTCCGCGCAGCGCCCAGACCGCCCGCGGGACAGAAACGCGATCAGCAAATAGAAACCGGCAGGAATTTCCCCGTCCGGCGTCGAACCGTGTGCGCCTAATAGTAGCATACATTGTGATTGCCTGCAAGCCTTGCGGCCCGATCGGGCGGCGCAAAGCATTTTCAAGGAGTTATCAACGCCGATGGCACGTATCGTGGGGCGGCAGCGCGTTCGGGAGTCCAGCGGGACGGGACTGCGCGTGCCGGAAATTATTGTCTTCGCGCTCGTTATTTGCGGTCTGGTCGCCGGGGTGCGTTACTACTTTTTCGTGTATCGCGTGTCGCCGGGCTACACGCTGGCGCAGTATTTCGGCGCGGTCAAGGCGGGCAACGTGTCGGCGCAGTACGCTTTGATTGACGACGCCGACAAAAAACAGTTTTTCCCGTCGGAAAAAGAGTACGAGCAGAATGCGCCCCAGGCGCGCGGCTATACGGAGCGCATCAGCGGCGTGCAGATGAGCGAGGAAAAGCCGGACCCGAAAAAACCGGGCGTGGCGCTGGTGGACGCGACGGTCAGCATCCGCCAGTCGGCGAGCGGCAAGCAAATCTACCAGACCGGAACCGACTCGTTTCGCGACACCTACGCGCTTCGCAAGGACAAAAACGGCGCGTGGAAAGTCTGGCTGGAGCGGTCGGGCCGCAAACTGCTCGAAGCCAAACCCAGTGCGCCGGGCAATTTCTGACGCCGCCGAGGGAAAACCTGAATTGAAAGAAAACAAAACGAAAGTGTGGCCTTTCTGGGCGGTCTGGCTGGTTCTTGTTGGCTTATGGATAGGAGTTTCCCAGTTAACATCTTTTCTGGGCTGGCGGTCGCACGAGAGTTTTGGGGATGTTGTTCGGCGGGCAATCGTTTGCGCGTCGATTTATGTCTGGCTTTTGAAGTGGCATTCGCGGGGCGTGATTCGCTAAAATTTACTCAATTTGCCGCTGACGCCTGTTTGCTTGACGCGCAGGACGCAGAACGGGGATTTATTCCCGTTCCGAAACGCGAAGACCACCTGCGTAGCCCTGAATGCCAATACCCAGGTGCGGCGCGCATCGGCAACCCGCGAGAGTAACCGAAACGGAGCGCGTCTTTAGCCCGCGCAGGCGGGCTGGCGTTTCAGGACGGGGATTTATTCCCGTCTGCCCCGTTCCCGCATTGAGTAATCTACAACACGTCACGCATTGGTTATGCAAGTCAGGAAACGCAGTCAGCCATAACGCTGGCTTCGCCGAAGGACAATCCTGCGGCGGTTTGAAAGGAAACTTCATGGTACGCTGTCCGCGCTGCGATCAGCCGGTTGACGAAACGGCCCGCACGACCTGTCCGCTCTGTTTTACGCCTTTGCAGGCGCAGGCTGCGCCGCCTGCCGCCGAAGCCGCCGCGCCTGATAACGCTGCCGCGCCGCCCGCCGTGCCGCCGCTTCCGAACGCAATGGCGAGCCAGGAAACGCCTTCGCCGCTCGCGCCCCTGAGCGGCGGCATTCCCGGCCTGCCCCATGTCGCCGCGCCGGTCGCGCCGCCCGTTTCCGGCGCGTCGGCGCTGAGCAATCCGAACGCGCGCGTTTCCCTGACCGGCGAAATCATTGACGGCGGCATGTCCGACCCCGCTGCGGGCGCTCCGCTGAAACCTGGCGGCTATGCGGGCGGCAGTCTGGGCGGCGTGGCTCCGGTTCGGCCCAATTCGCAAACCGGCGCGCGAAGGCCCGGCGGCGAGCGCGTGCAGCCGGAGCGCAAGGCGAGCGGCGCGCTGCCGATGATCGCCGCGCTGGTTCTGCTCGTGGTCGGCGGGTACGGCGGCTGGTATTACAAGATGCACCGCACGAACCCGAAAGATCAGGCGCTCGCCGTCTACAAGTCGCTGGTCGCGCAGGACTGGAAAACCCTCTACGACCTGACCGCGCTTTCCGAGGACGCCCAGAAAAAGGCGGGAACGTCGGAAGAGTTCGCCAAAACGATGTCGGACGCCCTCGACAGCAACCCGCAGGCCAAGATGGGTCTCGACGCGCTGAAACAGAACTTGACCGACATCGCCGTCAGCGAGCCGAAGCTGGACGGCGGCAAGGCCGATGTCCCAACCTCGGCCAAGCTGAAGCTGGGCGGCAGGAGCATCACCTTTCGCGGCGTCGCGCACATGATCAACGAAGGCGGCATCTGGAAACTCGACAGCACGTCCAACAACCTTCAGGATGGCATGGAAACCGGCAAGGATTTGATTGGCAAGCCGGAAGGCTTCTCGGGCGGTGGCCTCGGTTTCGGCGCTTCGCCCTAAGCCAGCCCGCTTTTCCGTCTTTGCGCGCCGCGCGTTTAGTGACGTGCGGCGCGCAAAACACTACCCCTAGACTCCGCAACAATCCCCAATATGCCAAAATAACCGCGACAAGTCCCAATAAACGCAAAAAAAGCCTAAATAATTGCAAAAAGACAGGCCTAGACTCTTGCGCTGAAGAGTCAAATCTGCTAAACTAGTGTCAATAGGGCATATCTAGCGTTGGACGACCCGCTTTTGGGCTATGCCTAGACTCGCCGGACGCGCGATTTGCCCGCAAACCGCCCGACTCGCCTGACAATATTTATGACAGAACCCGACTCGATTGCCGCCAACATCGCCGCCGTGCGCGCCCGCATCGCGCAGGCGGCGGCGCGGGCCGGGCGCGCTTCTAATTCGGTTACGCTGATCGCGGTGACGAAAACCGTGGACGCGGCGCGCGTTCAAGCGGCGTATCAGGCGGGCGTCCGCGATTTCGGCGAAAACTACGTGCAGGAGGCGCTCGCCAAAGTCGGCGACCCGACACTGGCCTGGCCCGACGCGCGCTGGCATTTCATCGGGCATTTGCAAACCAATAAGGCGCGCGAAATGACCGGGCGCTTCGCTCTGGTGCAAAGCGTGGACTCGGCGCGCTTGGCGGAAGAACTGGCCCGCCGCGCGCGGTTGGCCGAAACCGTCACGCCGATTTTGCTGGAAGTGAAACTGGACGCCGCCGAAAGCAAATTCGGGCTTGCGCCCGACGACACGCTCGCCGTCGTGGAACGAGTTTTGCAAATCGAGGGCGTGGAACTGCGCGGGCTGATGGCGCTGGCCCCGTTTGCGCCCGACCCGGAAGCGGCCCGGCCCCATTTTCGCCGTCTGCGCGCTTTGTTCGCGCAGCTGCCCGCGTCGGCGCAGCAGACGCTCTCGATGGGCATGACCGGCGATTTCGAGACGGCGGTGGAAGAGGGCGCGACGCACGTTCGCATCGGAACCGCCATTTTTGGCAGACGCGCGCCCTGAAGTCGAAAGACGTTCAAGTCAGGCGCGCAACGGGTGGGGAAATCGGTACGGAAGACAGGCAGGCCGGACAAAGGACGGCGCGACGAGCGACCCCATCGCCCGCGCGTCGGCGAATGCGATAAAATAGCGACAAAATCAGGTAAGGAGGAATTGTCACGGTGAACGCACAACCAATGCCCGAAGAAGAATACGAGCGCAAGACCTGGTGGACGCGCATGAAAGACGTCGTTCTGGGCGCCGAAGAGCCGGACGAGGACGGCGAAAGCCCCGCTCTCGCGGGCGATGGCGCGGCGGGACGCAAGCCCCAGCAGCCCCTGCGAATTCAAACGGCGCGCGGCGGACGGGTCGCAATCCGGCTCAACGCCCAGGTCTTCGAGGACGCGAAGTTGGCCGCCGACGGCTTGAAGGGCGGCGAACACCAGATCGTCAACCTGGAACGCGCCACGCCTGCAATGGCCGAGCGCATCATTGATTTCCTCAACGGCGTCTGCTACGCCCTGGACGGCACGGTCGAGCGCATCGGCGAAAAAGTCTATATGTTCGTCCCGGCCAACGTCCAGGTCGAAGTGGACAACGGCGCGGTCGCGGCCAGCGCCGGTCGGCGCGTCGGCTACAGCGACACCCGCGAACTGTAACACACTCTCAAACGGAGCAGCCACATGGCCCGTCGGCCCGCCGATATGCCGGAACCCGAACCGGAAGACTACGAGGCGGCGCAAGACCCGGAACCCGCCCCCCGCGCCCGCGCGGTCGAGGCCGGGGACGCCGCGCCGCGCATTCGCCCCAACGGAAACGAGACCGCCCCGCGCGCCCGCGTGGAAGTGGAAGACGAAGCCGCGCCCCGCCCGCGCGCGTCCTCCGCGCCCGCCTCGGCGCGGCCTGCAAGCGTGGAATCGCAAGGCGGTGACGCGCCCGCGGCAGCCAGCGAGCGCGAATTCGCCGCGCCTTCCTACGCCCCTGCCGCCCCGCCGGTGACGGCCCTGCGGGACAAACGGGTTGGCTTCATCGGAGCGGGCGCAATTGGCGGCGCGCTCTGTCGCGGGCTGGTAAACGCCGGGGCCGCGCTGCCCAACCGCATCTTGATCAGCGATCCCCACGCCGAGCGCGTTCAGTCCCTGCAAAAAACGCTCGGCCTGAAAGTCGCCGA
>JBBRNU010000089.1:0-10784 GCA_038230115.1 Chthonomonadales bacterium
CGCGACCCGCTTCGCCGCCCCCTCTTCCTTCAGGCGCGGTTTCGCCATCTCCACGTACCAGTCGCAAAAGTCGTTCCAGAAGAAATGGTACATCGCGCGCGTGGCGTCGTCCATGTCATACGTGGCGAAGGCCGTATTGACGGCCTCGATAGTCGCGTTCAAGCGCGAAAGTATCCAGCGATCCGCCGTCGTCTGCAGTTCGCGGGGCGGAAGGTCGCCCGTCGTTTGCGCGTCCAGATTTGTCAGGACGAAACGGCTGGCGTTCCACAGTTTGTTGCAGAACTGCCCGGCCAGAACCGTGCGCTGCTCGCTGTACTTGATGTCCTGATTCTTGCCCGCCTGCTGCATCAGCGAAAAGCGCGTCGCGTCCGCGCCGTACTGCTCGATTAAGGTCACGGGGTCAATGCCGTTGCCCCTGGTTTTGCTCATGCGCTGCCCGTTCTCGTCCAGCACCGTCGCGTGAATATACACGTCGCGGAACGGAAGGATCGCCCGCGTCGCGCCGTCCGGGGCGAGCAGACCGTCGGCTTCGGGGCTGGCGTCCGCCGCTCGCTTCACGAAATCCAGCCCGGTCATGATCATGCGCGCCACCCACAGGTACAAAATCTCCTGCGCGGTCGAAAGCAGATTGGTCGGGTAGAAATAGGCCAGGTCGGGGGTCGCGCGCGGCCAGCCCAGCGTGGCGTGGGGCCAGAGCGCCGACGAGAACCACGTGTCCAGCACGTCCTCGTCCTGCCAGCAGTCGTCGGTTCCCAATTTGGCGACTGCCTCCTCGTGCGTGCGCGCAAAAACGTGCCGCTTGGCTCCGCCCTGCTCCGTCCACCAGACCGGAATGCGATGCCCCCACCACAACTGCCGCGAGATGCACCAGGGCTGAATATTTTCCATCCATTGCAGATAAATGTCGCGGAAACGGGGCGGATAGAACGTGATTTTGTCCTCGCGCACAACGGCAATCGCCGGTTCCGCGAGCGGCTTCATGTCCACGAACCACTGTTCCGACAGCAGCGGCTCGATGACCTCGCCGGAGCGGTCGGAAATCGGCGTCTGGATCGTGTAATCCTCGATTTTTTCCAGCAGACCAAGCGCTTCCATGTCGGCCACGACTTTTTTGCGACAGGCGTAGCGGTCCAGTCCCTCGAATTCCGGCCCGGCGAGCGCGGTCATTCTGCCGTCTTTGCCGATCACGACGCGCTGCGGCAGGCTGTGGCGCAGGCCGCACTCGAAGTCGTTGAAGTCGTGGGCGGGCGTGACCTTGACGGCCCCGGAACCGAACTCCGGCTTGGCGTAGTCGTCGGCGATGAGCGGAATGTCGCGGTCTGCGAGGGGCAGGCGCAGCATCTTGCCAAAAAGCGGCTGATAGCGCGCGTCGTCGGGATTGGCCGCCACCGCCGAGTCGCCCAGGAGGGTTTCGGGCCGCGTCGTGGCAATTGTGATCGCGCCGGAACCGTCGGCGAACGGATAGCGGAAGTGGTAAAGCTTGCCCTTGCGCTCGTCGGTCGTGACTTCGCTGTCGGACACGGCGGATTGAAATTTCACGTCCCAGTTCACGACGCGATTGCCGCGATACAGCAAACCGCGCTCGTACCAGCTGCGAAACTCCTCCATGATGGCGTCCACATACGACTCGTCCAGCGTGAAGCGAACGCGCTCCCAGTCATACGAGCAGCCCAGTTTCTCGAACTGGTAGTAGATGCGCGTGCCGTACTCTTCGCGCCATTCCCAGCACCGTTCGATGAATTTTTCGCGGCCCAGGTCGTAGCGTGTCAGCCCCTGTTTCGCCAGTTCGCGCTCCACAACTCCCTGCGTCGCGATGCTGGCATGGTCGGTTCCCGGCACGCACAGGGCCGAAAACCCGCGCATTCGATGCCAGCGCGTCATGGCGTCCAGGATCGAGTTGTTGAGGGCGTGGCCCATGTGCAGGCTGCCCGTGATGTTGGGAGGGGGGATCGTGATGCAGTAGGGCGGCTTGTCAGGATCGGGTTCGGCGCGAAAGACGCCGCTCGCTTTCCACTGCGCGTACCATTTGCCTTCTACCAAAGTCGGGTCGTAATTTTTGGCGAGTTCCCGTTCCGGCGGGCCGCTCGTCGCTGCGTCATTCGGCATGATGTTGTTCTCCGGTTTCGTTTTTATTCGCTCATCCTTGAGCCGGGTGGCCGGGCCTATAAAAGACCCGGCAGGGAGGCTTCGCCAACCGTCCTCGCGGACGGCAATGCGCGCAACGCCAAAAGGTTGGCGCGTCAGGGTTTGAACCACCGAGACACCGAGAGGACGCATAGACAAACACGCCAAAATGTCAGTGCGTCCGCGAGGCTGAACAAACGTACAAACGTTTAGCCGTTCTACGTGTCTCGTCCGTGAGGACGGTTGGCAAACTTGTTTGCCTCCCTGCCGGGTCTTTTATAGGCCCGGCTACCCCAGACCGCCAAAAAAGCCCGCGCCCGGCCAGTGACGCTGCACTGGAAGGACGCGGGCTGTAATTGTCGCTCTTGCCGCGTGGTACCACCTTCATTTCCGCGGATCGCCCGGTCTCTTGAATGCAGAACCCAGGGCGTCGCGCGGACGCTTGAAACGCGCTAACGGGCGTACCCGGCGGCGCTTACTGGCCTGTCTCGGCTGGACAGGGGTTCGGCGGCGCGGCTCCGGGGCGACGTTCGGCGGCATGGGGTCGGGAGGCTCGCACTGTTTCCTCCTTCGCTGAGACCGACTGCCGCGTACTCTTCCCCATCAAGGCTTTTCGCTATGGTTTTCGCGTTTCGATGCGTAAGAGAAGGGGCGCGGTCGAAGCCGCCGCGCGCCTGCGGTCGCCCCTCTGTTGCCGAGTGATTTCCGGGCGACCGGCGAGTTCAATCTACTTCCGTTTCAACCCGCATCCATCGCTGTCAATCAACCGACGGCTTGGTTTCGGCTTCGGCGACCGGCGCGGGAAGCGCCGCTCTTTGCGCGGCGGCTGCCACCGAGTCCCAGCCGCCCAGCCGGTACATCGAAGTTCCGCAGACGACGCAGTGTCCTTTCAGATCGCGCCCGCCCCGCTTGTTGCAGACCTGGATCGCGCCCTGCATGATGCGCCGACTGCTGCAGCGCACGCAATAGCCCTGTACTTGCATCTCGACATTGGCATTGGGGCCGAGATCGCCCTCCGTCCCTGTCATCCTTCTCGCTTGAGCAGCGGGAGGCCCGTCTGCGCGCTTTCCGTGACGGTATAGCCTTTGGGCAGGTCGTCGAGCGCGCCGTCCTTGACCTCTTTCGCAAAGAAATACAGCACGCGCTTGCCGCCGCGCGATTCGGTTTCCCGGCGATGCAGGTAATAGGTCGTGCCACTTTTAGCGCTCTTCACGGAATAGGCCATTGGGGGTTCTCCTTTTCAATCCCTGTTCAATTCCCGGATTTTTGAGGACGGCTTTTTGCCCGTTTTTACCAGGGCAGCCGTCGCAATGCGGCTATGATAGCACAGACTTTGGGCAAACGCAAGGGGACTCGGCAGGTTGAAACGCGCCTTTTTTGCCGATTTTTTACAACCTTCGGACAGGGCGTCCAAACCGAAGAAATGAAAAGGCCGGTCAATGTGACCGGCCTGCCGAACAGGGTTACAACCAGATTGCAACCCGAACCCGTGAATGCCCAAGAGAGGAGTCGAACCTCCAAGCCCTTGCGGGCACTGGCACCTGAAGCCAGCGTGTTTGCCATTTCACCACCTGGGCGCGACGCCTTCGCCGCGAAACAAGCCGAAACGGTTTCGCCGCGAGGTTGCCAAATTATACGGCGTATGGTACAATTTGTCAAGTTAGACCGGGCAGGTTTTTTCGACGCGCGGGAGGCGGGCTTGATTTTAACCGTAACGCCGAACGTCGCCCTCGATAAAACCTATCGTGTGGAAGGCTTTGCAATAAACTGCGTGAATCGTCCCTCGCTGACCTACACGGTCGCGGGCGGCAAAGGCGTCAACGTCGCCCGCGTGTACCAGACGCTGGGCGGAACGGCCTGGGCGACCGGGTTTCTAGGCGGGCCGAACGGACGCATCGTCGCGCAGGCGCTGAAACGCGAGGGCATCGCGAGCGATTTTGCGCCCACGCGCGGCGAATGCCGCCTGTGCATCGCCGTGATTGACCCGATGACGGGCGCCCAAACCGAGATCAACGAAGCCGGGCCGAAGGTCGCGCCGCGTGAAGTCGCCGAACTTTTGCGCCGGATTGAACGTCTGTTCACGCAGCATGAGTTTGAATTCGTCGTTCTGAGCGGCAGCCTGCCTCCGAACGCGCCGGACACGCTGTACGCGGAAATTATGGCTCTGGCGCGCAAAGCGAACGTTCGCGTCGTTCTGGATTCCAGCGGCGCGGCGCTGCGGGCGGGGATTGCGGCGCGGCCCTGGATGGTCAAGCCGAACCGCGTGGAACTGGAAGGCGCGCTCGAACGCCCGCTGCGCGACGAGACCGACGTTTTGCAGGCCGCGCGCCATCTGCATTCCGAGGGCGTCGAAATCGTTGTCGTCACGCTTGGCGCGGCAGGGGCTATGCTGATCTGCCCGTCCGGGGCATGGCGCGCTGTCCCGCCGCCGATTGAATTTGTCAGCGCGGTGGCATCGGGCGATTCGTTTCTCGCGGCTTTTCTGTGGGCCTGGTCGCATGGCGCGACCCCGCGCGACCCCGCGAGCGCGTTGCGGCTGGCAGTCGGCGCGGGCGCGGCCAATGCCGCCGTGATCGGAGCCGGGTTTTGTACGCGCGACGCGATTTTCGCGCTGGCGCAGAACGTAGTCGTCGAAAAACTGGATTCTTGAATTCGTGAACCAAGTCGTCCGGCGAAACCGTATTCCAACCAACAATGCAATCGTCGTTTGCCTTTCGTTCCTGTAATGCTGCGGTGTGAGGCTCAATCTATGCTCGCTTTTTTAGATAGCCCGGTTCAACTGATCGTCGTCATGATTGTCGTGCTGGTCGTGTTCGGGCCGCAGAAATTGCCCGAAATCGGCGCGCAGTTAGGCCGCGCCCTGCGCGAACTCAAGCGCACGACTCAGGATTTCACCAGCGCGATCAATCTGGATGACCGCCACGAGCCGACCTACGATCCGCCGCGCTACGACGGGTACAACAACAGCGGCAGCTACGACAGCCACGAAACGTCCACGACGACTGCCATCCCGGAAGAAACGACCTGGCAGCCCGCCGGGGCGACCGAAGCCAAAGCCCTGACCGCGCAAAGCGCGCCGCGCGGCGATTTCGCGTCGCCCGCCTTCGCCGACCCTGCGAACGATTACAACGTAGGCGTCAGTCGGGCCGCCTCCGATACGCCGCCTGCGGTATCGCCTGCCGCGCCCATCGAAAAAGAGGTCGTGGTTCGCCCGGCCAGCGCGACCGTGCCGCGCAACCCGTGACCGCCCCAACAGAAGCCCGATTGAAGATAGAATTCGCTTGAAGTTGACAGATGCTTGAGAGACGCTGGAAACAGCGCTGCGACCTGACCCGGCCCATAAGGAACCGAAACCAATGACGTTAGCAAATTTCGCCAACCCGACCACCTGGATCATCATCGGCGTGATCGTCCTGCTTTTGTTTGGGGGCCAGAAACTGCCCGAAATGATGAAGGGGCTGGGACAGGGCATGAAAGAGTTCAAGCGCGCCACGAGCGAGGAAGACAACGAGCTTCAAAAAGACCGCGATGAGCGCGAGCGAGTCATCCGCGCCCGTGTCGAGGAAGAGATGCGCCGCGAGGGGCTGAAGTAAGAAGCGGACGCGACCTGGATCAAGGAACTGCGGGCGGTTGTCGCTGCCCGTATTTCCATGTGTTAATTTCGATGGGCTACCTAAAAACGATTGAAGGACACCGCTTGCTATGGCTACGTTTTTGCATGCTTTCTATGTTTTCCTGATTTTCGCCCAATTTCTTATCGGCCTCTCGCTGATATATGTCGTGACGCTCCAGGAAAGCAAGAACGACGGCCTGACCGGGCAGATCGGCAGCACGGCTTCTACGTCATTCAAGGGCAAGGCGGGCCGCGAAGAGCGCCTGAACCTGCTGACCCGCAACGTGGCGGTGGCGTTTTTTGTCGTTTCGATTCTGGTCGCCATCGGCACGAAGCGCTGGGGCTGACGCGGCGCGGTTCGACAGGTTTTTCTGCAAAATAAAACGGCGTTCTTACCTGTTCGCGGCGGTTTCATGGGCCGCGAAGGTAAGAACGCCGTTTTTGCGAGCGCTATGCTGCGCGCAAAGTCCGTGATAGGGTAGGTTACAACGTCACCGGCTTGAAGGTCGCGAATAGCCCTTTGCACTCTTCGAGGCTGGCAAGCGGCGCATACCCGCACACCGCGCCGAAGCGCTCCCACAGAACTTGCACGGCGGCATTCTCGTGCGCCGAGGCGATGGCTTCGGCGGACTGCCATTCGAAAATTTCCACCAGCGTTCCATCCGCCGCCCGCATAACGACCGGCGTGAAATCGGTGGCTAACCCCTCCCGACGTAAAATCGGCGCGTGATCCTTTACCAGTTCCAGCAGTTGCGCCTCCGCCCCCGGATGGGGACGATACGCAACAATTACCAGGCTTCCCATGATAGGTATCCTTTCGGGCGGCGCTTCACAGCCAGCCGTTGTTTTTGAACGCCTCGAACGCGGCGTGGGTCAATTGGGATAATTCCTCGAATAAGGCCGGGTCGCGCTTCTTGAAGTTGAAGCAGGCTTTTCCCTGCATTCGCGCGCGTAACGCCGTCGAAAGGTTCGTCAGCAGTTCCGGGCAGGCGTAAACCGGAACCAGATGGAAACTGACGTAGTTCTTTTTGATCTGAACCGCGCCGAAGGAGAGCGGCGATTTGTTCGGCTGAAGATGGTTGGTGGCGAGACAGTAATCGCCTGGCGCGTTCGCGGTGATAACCAGACTGGAAGCATGGAGTTCGAGTATTCGCTTCAAGTCCGCAAACACCGCCGCGAACTCGACCGGAACCTCGGCTTGCTCCGTCATTATTCCGTCTCCAGCTCTGCGGGCCTGCCCGCTTCGCCTTTGAGCGGCTCCCAAAGTTCGATGCGGTTGCCTTCCGGGTCGGTGATCCAGGCGAAACGCCCGTATTCGTATTCTTCGAGGCGTCCGTCCACCTCGACGTTTTCCGCCCGCAGCCGCTCTAGCAGGCCATCGAGATCGGCGACCCGATAGTTGACCATGAAGGGCGAAGCGCCCGGCTCGAAGTAGCGTGTATCCTGAGGGAAGAGCGCCCAGACCGTGGAACCGACGCGACTCGGTTCCTGGGCCTCGCGCCACTCAAAAAGAGCGTGCGTTTCGGCGTCGCCGCTTGCCGGAATGCCCAGATGTTTGCGGTACCAGTCCATCATTTGCTTCGGATCGCGCGCCTTGAAGAAAATGCCGCCAATGCCGGTGACTCGTTCCATTGTCATCTCCCTGTGTCCTGAGAAGCGCCGCGCCTGTCTTTGCAAAAGAGGGCGGCGCAGGGGAAAGAAGGCGCTTTTGTAAGGCGGCCTGTGACGCTTACTTTCCCATCCTGGCGAAAAACGGAAAGGGCGAAGGCAAATCTTTGTTCTCGTACCGCTTTCATTTGGAGAAACCTGCGTCTTTGGTGAAGCCTTCGCCCGACCGGGCGCGTAATGAAGCGTGATTGAACGCGATGGGACGCGATTAAAGCCAGGTCTGGCGAAGCGGGAGAAGGTGCCAAAGTGGCCGTGCGTGACCGCAGCCGCAAAACTGAGGGAATGCTGTCGGTGGGCGTCGTTTTGGTTCTGGCGGTCGCCCTCCTGCTCGTCGGGCTGGCGAAATGGCGGACGCCGGTTCCCGCCGACGCCGTTGCGCTGAACGCGGCGACGCCGGAAGCGCTCGCCCGTCTGCTGGATGTTGACAATGACCTTGCTGTCCGACTGACGCAGTATCGCGACGGCCTGGGCGGGTTTGAAAGCGTGGAACAGCTCCTCGACACGCCCCTCTTCACGCGCGCCGAAGCCGACCGCGTGACCGCCCAACTTGCCGCCACGCATTTCGACCCGCGCGCCGCGACGGTCATCCGCGCGACCCACGCGCTCGACGTCAAGCCCGCCGTCGCCCGCCGCCTGCTGACCTGGCTCCTCGCGCGCGAAACGCCGCCCGCGCCCCTGACAAGCCCGCCCGACAGCAAAAAGAAACCGCCCCTCGCCGCCGGGAAGCCGCCCGCGCCGACACCTGCCCCGCCGACAACCGCGCCGCTCAAAATAGACCTGCCCGCGCCCAATCTGCGAACGCTGCCCCTGCTCGATGCGGCCCAAACGCGCCCGCTGCTCCAGCGCCTGCTGGTTCGCTCGCCCACGCAGACTTTTCGCAACTTCGGGTTGGGCGCGCTCGTTCTGTGTCTGGCCGTGTTTCTGGTTCCGCCCTGGCTGCGGCGGCGCGTCGAGGGCGATCCCTATCTGGTTCCGCTTGTCCTGCTGCTTACCGGCCTGGGCGTGGCAATGCTGTTCAGCATCAAAGACCCATTTCGCGACGGCCCGGCGTTCCTGCACCATCTGCAGGGGCTGGCGCTCGCTCTGATCGCGATGACTACGGCGGCCCGTCTCGCCCCCCAAACTCGCCTGCGCCTGAACAATTACCGCTACGTGTGGGTTCTGGCGGCGATTGCTTTAGTGGTCGCCCTCTTTTTGTTCGGCAGCGGGCCGGAGGGCGTCAAGCTCAACCTGTTCCACTTTCAGCCCGTCGAACTCATCAAGCTCCTGCTCGTCCTGTTTCTCGCCAGCTACCTTTCGGCCCGCGCCGACCTGATCGCCGACGCCTCGCCGCGCTGGAAGCCCCCCCTGCGCGCAAACGCCCGCAAGTCGCGCGCGGTCGCGAACCTGCCCCGCGTGCATGATGTCGCGCCCCTTCTCGTCATGTTCGCGGTCGCCCTGGCCCTGTTCTACGTGATTCGCGACCTGGGGCCGGGCGTTCTCTTGTTCGGCGTCTGCGTCGCCATGCTGTACCTGACGACCGGGCGCGGCCTGTTCGTCGCGGCGGGTCTGGCTCTGCTGTGCGTCGGCGCGTTCCTGGGCTATCAGGCGCACGTCGGCGTGTTCGCGACGCGCGTGGACATGTGGCTGCACCCGTTCGCCAACGCGCACCCGAACGGGATGCAGCTGGCGCAGGGCTACTGGGGATTGGCGTCGGGCGGCGTCGAGGGCAGCGGATTGGGGCTGGGAATGCCCGGCCTGATCCCGCGCGCCGGTTCCGACCTCGCCTTCGTCAGCTGGGTGGAAGAGACCGGCCTGACGGGGGCGTGGCTCGTCCTGACGGTTTACGCCGTTCTGGTCTGGCGCGGCCTGCGGATCGCCCTGCGCGCCAGCAACGACTTCGACCGCGCGCTGGCCTTCGGGCTGTCGGCCCTGCTCGGCCTGCAAACCCTACTCATCGTGGGCGGCGTGACCGGGCTGATCCCGCTCACCGGCATTTCGCTCCCGTTTCTCTCGTATGGCAACAGCGCGCTGGTCGCCGATTTCGTGATTGTCGGGCTGCTGCGGGCATTGTCGGCCCCGCCGCCGGGGGGTGTAGGACGGCCCGCCCCGCGGCCGGAAACCCTGGTCGCGACCCGGCGGTTCGCGTTTGCCTTCGTCCTGACTCTGCTGGGCGTCGTCGGGCTGTGGCGGCTGGGCCGCATGACGCTTCTGCAGGCCGACGAACTGGCCGTTGCGACCGTCACGACTCCCGACGCCGACAAGGTCGCCCGCCCGCACCAGAACCCGCGTCTTTTAGCGATGGAGCGCGACATTGTGCGCGGCAGCATCTACGATCGGGTGGGGCGGGTCGTCGCCACGTCGCGCCCGGACGAAATCGGCAAATCCGTCGCGGACGTCCGTCAGCGCGAGCGCTTGATAGACCGGCGGGCGCGCTGGTATCCGTTCGGGGCGGTCATGGCGCACCCGGTCGGCTATTTCGATAGCGCCGTCGGCGGGCCGACCGGCCTGGAACGGCGCTACAACGCCGACCTGCGCGGCTGGACGCGCCTGACCGACCTGCTGACCGATTACCGGCAGCGGCATTCGCTCGGCTTCCAACCGCGCGCGGGCCGCGACCTGCATTTGACGCTCGACGCCGTTTTGCAGCGCGACGCCCAGACGATTTTGTTTGCGACAGCAACCAAATTACGCGACACGCGCGACGGCAAGCCGAAAGACCGCGCGGCCTTCGTCCTGATGGTTCCCCAGACCGGCGACGTGGTTGTCGCCGTCTCGATCCCCACGTTCGACCCGAATGGGCTGACGCCGGAGCGGATGCGCGCGTATCTGACCGGCCCCGACGAGGCCGAGGAACACCGCCTGATTGACCGCGCCCTGTCGGGCGTGTACCCGCCCGGCTCGACCCTGAAAATCGCCACCGCCGCCTGCGCCCTCGACAGCGTGCCGGACATCGCCACGTTTTCGGTCGTGTGCAATCAGGTCTCGCCCGACATTCACTGGCTGGCGGGCGGAACGTCGCATTTCCGGGGCGGCGTGCGCGACGACATCGGCGATCCGAGTTTCGGGCCGCTCACGCTCGCGCCCGCCTTTCGCGTCTCGTCCAACATTTATTTCGCCAACCTCGCCGCCCGCATCGGCGCGCAAACCTTTCGGCAGACCCTGGCCGACAAGATGAGTTTTCGCTACGCGCCCAGCCAGGCCGATTTCGACGCCGACCTGCCCGACATCGGGTACGGGCAGGGGCCGATGCTGGCGACGCCCCTGGAAATGGCGCGTCTGGCCGCGTCCAGCGCAAACGACGGCGTGATGATGCAGGCGCGCTTCGTTTCCAGCCTGACCGACCCGACCGGACGCGCGCCCAAAGATACGCGCACGCCAACCACGCTTTCGCAGGCCA
>JBBRNU010000090.1:0-10743 GCA_038230115.1 Chthonomonadales bacterium
GGCAAGCGCGCGAAGGCGGCTCCAGTCGGCAGTCGGACTTCTTAAAGCCAACTGGGATGTCAAAAAACTTAAGTTCGGCTCACAGGCAGAGAACGGGAATAAATCCCCGTTCTGAAATGCACAGACCACCTTCGTGGCCTTGAATGCCAATGCCGCTTCGCGAATAAGTTTTCAGCCCATGCAGCCGGACGAATTTAAGCGCGTCTTCAGTCAGCGCCGTCTTTAGCCCGCGCAGGCGGGCTACGCATTTCAGAACGAGGATTTATTCCCGTTCTTGCCCATTCCTCCAGCCACGCTTGTCACTGGAAACGCGCCCGGTTAAGACAATCAGAGACGATCAGGAAGGTCGGCGATGACGTGGACGATAAGGATGACATAGTGCGGTACAACAGGGATCGGTGGCAGGCGCTAGCCGATGCCGACGCGCTGTTCACCCGGCCCGCCCTCGACCTGACCCTCGACTCGGCGCGCGAGATGGTGGACGCCGAAAGGCTGCTTGGCGACCTGGCGGGCAAAGACGTGCTGTGTCTGGCGGGCGGGGGCGGACAGCAGTCGGCAGCGTTCGCCCTGCTGGGCGCGAACGTCACGGTTTTTGACCTGTCGGAAGCGCAGCTGGCGCGCGATAAGCAGGCGGCGGCGCATTATCAGCGCGCCATAGAGACCGTGCAGGGAGACATGCGCGACCTGTCCACGCTCGGCCCGGCGGGGTTCGATGTCGTATATCAGCCGCATTCGCTCGGTTTTGTTCCCGATGCTCGCGTGGTTTTCGCGCAGGTGGCCCGCGTTCTGCGGCCCGGCGGACGGTATTTTTTCGCCCTCGCCAATCCGTTTCTCTGCGGCCTGTCGGAGCGGGACTGGAACGGAAGCGGCTATCCGCTCGTTTTGCCCTATGTGGACGGCGCGGCGATCACGACGCCCGACCCGGAATGGGTTTATGCGCGCGACGAGAGGCAGGAGCAGCCCGCCATTCCGCCCGCCCGCGAGTACCGGCAAACGCTCAGCAAGCTGCTGAACAGCCTGATCGCGCTGGATTTCACGCTGCTGCATTTGGCCGACGACAAGCACCTGTACCCGGACGTGAACGCCGCGCCGGGAACCTGGGATCATTTCGTCGCCATAGCCCCGCCCTGGCTGGCGTTCTGGCTGCGCTACCAGCCCAATCAGCCCGATTAAAAAATTAACGGCTTTGCTTCCGCGCCATTTGGTAGACGTTGAAACCTTCCGGCCCCGCTCGGCTACGAAGCGCAGCGGCAAAACAAAAACCCCTTCTACTCTTGCGAACAGAAGGGGCGGACAGAGCCGATTTCGGTTTTTCGGTCAGGAACGGGTCAGCGAACCGCGCGGCGTTTGCGGCGCAGAAGGCCCAGGCCAGTCACGCCCAACGTGCCGAGAAGGGCCACGCTGCCGGGTTCGGGAACGTCGCTGCTCTGGACGGTGTTGAGGCCGAACTTGATGCTCACGCTTTGCGCTTGAATGGCGTAGCCCGGCTGCGACAGAATAATCGTGTCGCCGGACAGCGAGAACGTCGCGCCGGGGACATCGCTGGCGATCAGGTAAGCGCCAGTAAAGGCGTTCGCGGAGTCCAGATTCTGGAAACTGATGAACCAGCTGTTGGAGCCGCTCAACGTGCCGCCGTTCGACCCGTACTGCGTCAGCGTGACGGTATTGTCGGTCAAGTCGGCGTCCACATGCGAATAACCGTCGGCGAACTGGAACTCCACGCCCGGATCAATGACGATGGCGGTCGGCTGCGGGCCATGTCCCGCCGGAACATACCCGTTGGCCGGCTCGTAGAAGTTCGTGCCGCCGTAGCCGCCGAAATTCAGCGTCCCCAGAATGCTGCTGCCCAGCAGTTGGGCATGGGCCTGACGCGGAACCAGGGCGAGGCCGCACAGCGCGACGAGCGACAGGCCGACACCGGCGATTTTAGAAGAACGAAGCATTGAATTGAACCTTTCTGAAGCAGCGGGGCTTGATTTTGCCCCGGTTTGATACCGGTTTGATAAACGATGCGAATGATTTCCCGGTCGAGCGGCGAGCGTTCTAGTTGCCGACAATGCCCCTTAAAGCATCGGCCGTGCCAAAACAACGCCGATTTGGAAGTTTCGCCGAATTTACGCTGAATTATGGTATTTGTGCGGATTATTGCCTGCGCGTTATGCGTGGAGCAAAGGGCGGGGACATTAGCGCGGCGTATTATCCTACTCGCCGGGCCGCAGCGGGACGAAGCGCCGGGTCAAAAGGCGGAAGGCGACCGGCGACAACAAAGGCCGGGCTGCCGCCTCCCGGAAAAGATTGGCGGCGCGCTTGCCATAAACGCGCCGAATGTGGCAAGATAAGTAGGGGTTTTCGGGAGCTACGCTTTGGGACGGACTTAGCCGCCCGATGCGGCAGCGTTGGCCGCTCTATGCGGCAACCTTCGGCCCATCGCCATGCGTAAAAAAAGGGGCGGCTGTCCCGCATTTATGCGAAACAACCGCCCAATGACGTCAACGCGGACGCCGCGCCCGTAGCGTCAACGCGGACGCCGCGCCCGTAGCGTCAACGCGGACGCCGCGCCCGCTTCCGGTCACGCAAATAGTCCAGCAGTCGAGAAGTTAAGTTCAAGACCGCTGTCGCCAGCGACAGGACAATCTCCCAGGTGCGCTCGCGTGACATATTGCCTCCCCTCTCCGCCCCGACACAACGGCGTGGCGTTTCGTCAGGACTGACTTTATTATAACCGATTAGTACACTTTTGTCGAGTATTTCAGCGCTGGAACGAAACCTTTTTACGCTATTTTTTGTGTGCGTCGGGGTTAGCCTGCTCGCGCACGAATGGACTTTGCGGCGGCGGAACCAATCCCGTTCGCGCCGCGCGCCCCACACGAGAGGAACAAAACCCATGGCAAAAACCACTGTCGAACGCCCCGCGGAGGACGATATTCAGCGCGGGGAACTGCTCGATCTTTACCGTTTGATGCTGCTGATGCGGCGATTGGAAGAGTCGGTTTACCGCAAATTTCACGAGGCTAAAATCGGCGGCTATCTGCATCGCTACGACGGGCAGGAAGCCCTCGTCGCGGGCGTCATCCCCCAACTGCGGCTTCCCGGCGATTACGTGCTTTGCACCTACCGCGACCACGCGCACGCCCTCGCCTGCGGAACCGAGCCAAAGGCGATCATGGCCGAACTGATGGGCCGGGCGACCGGCTGCGCGCTGGGCAAAGGCGGCTCGATGCACCTGACCGACCCGGAGCGCGGGTTCCTGGGCGGCGACGGCATCGTGGGCGGGCCGGTTCCGGTCTCGCTCGGCGTCGGCTACGCGCTGAAGTACAAGGGCGAGGGCAATATTTGCGTCTGTTACTTCGGCGACGGCGCGATGAACCAAGGCGGCGTTCACGAGGCGTTCAATATGGTCGGACTGTACAAGCTGCCCGTCCTTTACATTTTGGAAAATAACCAGTTTGCGATGGGAACATCGGTCGAGCGCTCGACGGGCCAGCCGGATTTCGTGCTGAAGGCCCAAGCGCACGGCATTGCGGGCGAGCGCGTGGACGGCATGGACTTGCTGACGGTGCGCGAGGCGGCGAACCGGGCGATTGCGCGCATTCGCGAGACCGGCGAGGCGTATTTCCTGGAAATGACCTGCTATCGTTATGTCGGGCATGGCATCGGCGACGACAACACGGGCGGTCACAAGACCTATCGGACGGAAGAAGAAGTGGCCGAGTGGCGGCTGCGCGACCCGATCCACCGCCTGCGGGACACGATGGAAGCGCGCGGCTTCCTGACCGCCGAGCAAGCCGAGGCGATTGACCGGGAAGTGGTCGCCGAGGTGGAGGAAGCGATCGCCTTCGCCGAAGCCAGCCCGGAGCCGCCGCTCGACAGTTTGTACGAAAACGTTTATTCGTGACAACTCCGCTCGCCGTGAATGCCTGCTCGTCTGGCGCGCGGAGCGGATTACGTCAATAAAAGTTCAAGGGAAGGGAAAGGCCGTATGGCTACAATGCGCTACCAGCAGGCGCTTCGTCTGGCGATGACCGAGGAGATGGAACGCGACCCCAACGTATTTCTGTGCGGCGAAGAGGTCGGACAGTATCAGGGAACCTATCGCGTGTCGGAAGGAATGCTGCAAAAATTCGGGCCGCAGCGCATCGTGGACACGCCGATCAGCGAAATCGGTATCGCGGGCATGGCGACCGGCGCGGCGATGGTCGGTCTGCGCCCGATTGCCGAGTTCATGACCTGGTCGTTCGCCCTCGAAGCGATGGATCAGCTGGTCAACCACGCCGCCAAAATTACGTATATGTCGGGCGGACGCATTCACTGCCCGGTCGTGTTTCGCGGCCCCGCCGGAGTCGGCACGCAGCTTTCGGCGCAGCATTCGCAGAGTCTGGAATCGTGGTACGCGCACACGCCGGGCTTCAAAGTCGTGATGCCCGCCACGCCCGCCGACGCCAAAGGGCTGCTTAAAACCGCGATTCGCGACAACAATCCGATCATTTTCATGGAACACGCGGGGCTGTACGGGACGCAGGGCGAAGTGCCGGACGACCCGGAGTTCATGGTTCCGTTCGGGCAGGCCGCAATCCGGCGCGAGGGCGGCGACATCACGCTGATTTCGTATTCGCGCGGCGTGCAGTTGTGCCTGAAAGCGGCGGAGACGCTCGCCAAGGACAAAATCGAGTGCGAGGTAATTGACCTGCGAACGCTGGTTCCGCTCGACATGGAGACCGTGCTAGCGTCGGTTCGCAAGACGCATCACGCGGTTGTGGCGCAGGAAGAGTGGCGCAACGTCAGTTTCGGCTCGGAGCTTTCGGCGCGCATTCACGAGCAGGCGTTCGACGACCTGGACGCTCCGGTCGGGCGCGTGGGCGGGGCCGACGTGCCGATGCCCTACGCCAAGAACCTGGAACGGGCGGCCATCCCCACCGACAACGACATTATCGCGGCAGTGAAGCGGGCGCTGGCGTAGAAAAATAAACTGGCGCAAAAAGAGACGCCGGGAAAATCGGGACGCGGGGGCAGGACGCAGGGAGCGGGAATTTCCGACGCGCTTTGCCCTCCGTCTGCCGCGCGATGAGGAGAATTATGGCAGAAGTCCGAATGCCCAAAATGGGCGACGGCATGGAAGAGGGAACGATCAACTCCTGGCTCAAGCAGGAGGGCGATCAGGTCACGTCGGGCGAGGCGATTGCCGAAGTCGAGACCGACAAGGCCAACGTGGAGATTCCCGCCTACGAGTCCGGCGTCCTGACCAAGATCATCACGCAGGTCGGGCAGACGGTTCCGGTCGGCGAGGTCATCGCGCACATCGGGGCGGTCGGGGCCAGCGTCGGCAATGGCGCGCACGCCCCCGCGAATAGCGCGACCGAAGCGCATCCTGCCGGAAACGGAGCCGCGCACAACGCGCCGACCGCGGGCGAAGAGGGCCAGACGCCCCCCGTGTCGAGTGCGCCCGCCGCGAACGCGCCGCAGCCTCCCTCCATCAATGCCGGGACGCAGGCGTCGGGGAACGGGGAAGCGACCGACGCGCATACAGAGCTGTCGGCGTCGCCCGGCGAAATGGAGCGCGTGAAAGCCTCGCCGCTCGCCCGGCGCATGGCCCGCGAAATGGGTCTGGATTTGGCGCGTGTGCGCGGAACCGGCCCCGGCGGACGCATTGTCGAGCGGGACGTGACCGCCCATCAGGGACAGACGCCCTTGCCCGCCTTTGCGCCGCCAGCGGTTCAGGCCGCGCCCGCCGTCGCCCCGGCTCCGACGGTTTCGCCCGCCCCCGTCGCCGCGCCGCGCCCGAACGCGCCCGCGCCGACGCTCGCGACGCAGGACATCAAGCCGAGCAAGATGCGCGAGGCGATTGCACGCCGGACGGCGCTAAGCAAGCAGACCTTGCCGCATTTCTACGTCACGATGCTGATTGAGATGGATCGCGCGCTGGGCTTGCTGAAAGAGTTGAACGCCGACGCGACCGAGGGCAAAGTCACGGTCAATGACGTGGTGGTCAAAGCCTGCGCGGTCGCGCTCGCCAGAGTCCCCGAAGTCAACGCTTCCTGGACGAGCGAGGGCGTAATCCGGCGCTATGCCGAGGCGCACATCGGCGTGGCGGTCGGCATTGACGAGGGGCTGATCATCCCGGTCGTGCGCGACTGCCAGAGTAAGACCCTGCGCCAGATTTCCGTCGAGGCCAAAGCGCTCATCGGCAAGGCGCGGGCCGGGCAATTGAAGCCGGAAGAGTACAGCGGCGGCACGTTCAGCGTGTCCAATCTGGGCATGATGGGCGTGGACGAGTTCATCGCCATCATCAACCCGCCGGAAGCCGCCATTCTCGCCATCGGCGGCGTGACGCGTGATCCGGTTGTTCTGCCCGGCAGCGACGAAATCGTGATCCGCTCCCGCATGAAAGTCAGCCTTTCCGCCGACCATCGCCTGCTGGACGGCGTGATTGCGGCCCGTTTTCTGCAAGAGGTGAAGAAAGCCCTCGAAGCGCCCTTCGGGCTGCTGTCGTAAGCGTGGAGAGCAGAATGTGATTTCAATCTTGAAATTGGCGAAACAGGGAAGCGAACGCATTTCGCTTCCCTGTTTTTGTCTGCCGTCCGCAAGCGAGGCTAGCGTTCTCGCGCCGATGCGGGCGCATCCCGAAGGGGCTTCCAGTTTTCGAGGCGGAGTTGGAACGCTGAAAAACTGGACGGAGCCTATTTCGCGCGCACGTCAATATGGATGTGGTCGGCTCCATCGGGGAACAGGGCGGTCACGTCGGCCCCGCGTTGCCGCGCGCGTTCGAGGGCTTTTTTCAGGCGAACGTCGGCGAGGTCGGCTTCCGGGGCGTAGCTTTCGTTACGATAGCGAAGGATTATCGGCGGGGGTTGGCTTATCGCTCCGGCGACTTTGCCCGGACGGGTTTGCGTCCCGATTCTCCGACCCGAACGGCCTTCTTCGATGTATGTTTGCACAATGGTTTCCACGAAGGGTGCGGGAAAGAAGGGCCAGGGTTTCGCGGGTTTGGACGGATTGCCGGGGCGCGGGATTGAGGCGGCTCCGCTTGCCTCGGACGGCGAAGCAAAGCCGGACGCGGGCGGCAGGTTCCAGCGCGTCGGCAGGGATGGGGACGAGAACGGCTCCGAGGCCGCAAGCGCATTTCGCAGTTCGAGCAAATCGAGAGATGGCGGCAAGGCCGCTCCGGTCGCGACGCCCGCTGTTTCCGGCGCTTTTGGCATTCCCAGGCGATAATGACCGGGCGGCAGGTCGCGCAGCAGGGCGAGCGCGGCGCGAACGCAGGCTTCCGGGTTTTCCTGCCGTATCGCAAACCCGCCATACGCGCCGATGTCGGCGGCCAGTCCGAGCGCGTGCGGGTTGCGCGGGCCGGTATGCACGTAGGAGCCGGTGCGATACGGCGGGCGTAGCAGCGAGAGCAGTTGCAGCGGCTTGCGCGGGCTGGAATGCGCGGCGAGCGTGGTCAGCAGATGCATCAGATCGGGCGAGGGCGGGGGCAGGTCGGTCAGGTCGCTTCCAACCACATTGGCAGCCATTGGAAGGTTCGCGGGTTCCTCCGTTGAGGTTCGCAGCGCAGGCGACGCATGGCGCGACATCAGCAGCGGCCCCACCCGGCGCAGCGGCGCGGCGAAAATGGCAGGCGGAACGGCGGCGCGCTTACGGGCGGGCGGCGCGGCGGGGGCGGCAGCCATCTTAGGCGCGGTTGGCGGGGCAGGCCAGCGATAAACGCCCGCAGCGGCGAGGCGGCTCAACTGCTCGCCATCGCGCGCGGGAACCAGGAGCCGAACCTGCCCCCGCCCGACTGCCGCCAATAAATGGCGAGCCTGGGCGATTGCCAGCGCGCGTTCCGGCGGCAGCGGCGGCCCAAACACGACAAAAGGCGGCGCTTTAGCCGCGCTCACAGGGACGTTCGCCGCTTTTTTCGGGCGCGCTTTGCGTCCGGCCCGCGCTTTGTTTTTGGGTTGGACGGAGCGCGCGGATACCCCGGAAGCGAGATTGGCGGACGGCGCGTCCGCTCTTGCCGCCGTCATGCCCGCTCCCGCCAACAGCGCCGCAAAACTCCAACCCGCCCAACGCGCCAAAAAAATCTGCATCCTCCGCGCTCCCTACCCTTGCGCTGCGGCCCGCCGCGCACGCCGCGCCGAACCTATTCGTTGCCATTTATTTGGGTCTGGACTTGCCTGCCGAACGGTTTGACGGTAAGTCCAAACGCCGCGCTTGCCCAGAGAATGACGCCCGCGCCCAGGCAGCCGACCGGATTGGCCGGGCCATTGGGCGCGACCAGCGAATAGCCGACCGCCCACGTCATCAGCGCGAGGCCCGTAACATAGTGCGGCGGATACGCGAAAACATGGGCGAGCGGCAGAAAATGGAGGCCGATGATAAACATGGCCGCCGCGAGAACCCACTCTGGACGCCCCACGTTGACCAGGACATTCCCGAGCGCCAGGATCAAAATCCATTGACCCGCATTGACGATATTGAAGACGCGGTCAGCCTTCTTTTTGGCGGGCGAGGCCGCGTCCTCGACCAACGCTTCTTTATTCCGCTGAAATACACGCCAGGCGAAGCCGAACAAGACCAGCGCGCCTACGACGACAAGCGCCAGAACCGGGGGATTAAGGCCAAAAGCGCGATTCGACCCTAGAACCAGCCACACGCCGCCCAGCAGCGAGAAGAACATGGCTCCGATGGCGCGACTGGCTCGAAAGGAGGAGGCGGTTGTCATAAGGTTCCACTTTTTGATAAGCGCGTCGAATGGGATTGGTGGAACGGGATTGAAACCCCGTTCTGAAATGCGAAGCCCGCCTGCGCGGGCTTAATCCGCAATGCCGATACGCCGAGGCGAGGTTCTTTCCCTGCCTGCAATGCGCTAACCCTACGCCTTCTCTCCCTTCTCCCTACAATGGCAAAGGTTAAAACCTTCGCTCCCTTCTCCCATGCAGGGGAAGGGCCGGGGATGAGGGGTGACCCAAGAGTTTCTATAGACCTATCAGAAGAAGGGCCGCCAGCGCAGCGCATGGAGGGGTGACCTAACAGTCATCCGCAACCCCAACGCTCTCGTTCCCCTCACCTGGCCTAAGACGAGGGGTCGCCAGCGAAGCGGGTGAGGTGAATTCCGCCCGTGCAGTCAACAAGCCACCGAAAAAGCGCGAAATTCACTCCTCAAAACTCAGCGCGCCCTGCGCCAGTCCCGCGCCAATTTTTTTCTTATGGGCGCGCAGGGCGTCGCGGAGCAGGACTTGCGGCGAGGAGAAGGCGTAATCGTCCAACTCGTCCAGCGCAGACCAGCGAACGGCGGCGCAGTCCTGCGGCATTGGGATCGCGTTGGGCAGGGCGGGATGGGCGGCGAAACCGTACAGGGTAATGCGGTGGTGCGTGACGCCGTGCTTCACCTTGCCGACGCGCGCCCCGATTTCAACTTCCAGCCCGGCCACCTCGCGGGCGGCGCGGACAGCTCCGGCGCGCGGTTCCTCGCCCGGACTGCACACGACGCGCGGAAATTCCCATAGCCCGCCCCACAGTCCATGTAAAGGCCGCTGCGCGATCAAGACCCGGCCTTCCGAATCGGCGATCAGGGCGGCGCTGTGCGTGACGGCGATTGTGGCGCGCGAGAGCGGAAACTCCGGCAGCGCGCTTGGGTCGGCGCTATGGCCCGCAAAGCAGTCCGGCAGAAGCGGACAGCGTTCACACTTCGGGTCGGCGGGCGCGCACACCAACGCCCCTAATTCCATCAGCCCTTGATTGAAATCGCCGGGCGAGTCGTCGGGAACCAGGCGCTCGGCCAGATGCCAGAGCGCGGCCTGATTTTGCGCCGACTTGGGGTCGCCGCGCAAGCCGAACACGCGCGTCAGCACCCGAACCACATTGGCGTCCACGATAGGACGCGGCACATCGTAAGCGATAGATAGGATCGCGCCCGACGTGTAGCGTCCGATACCGGGCAGGCTGGCAATGGCTTCCGGCGTATTCGGAACCTGCCCGTGAAAGTTTTCCACCACCATCTGCGCGGCGCGGTGCAGGTTGCGGGCGCGGGCGTAATACCCCAGCCCGGCCCACTGCTTCAGCACGTCCTCGATGGGCGCGCTCGCCAGCGCCTCGACCGTGGGGAAGCGCGCCAAAAACTGCTGATAGAACGGAATGACGGTTGCCACCTGCGTCTGCTGCAGCATGATTTCCGACACCCACACGGCATAGGGGGACGCGCCGCGCCAGGGCAGGTCGCGTTTGTGCGCGCGATACCACGCCAACAGGCGGGCCGCAATGCGCGTTCGCGTTTCGGCGTCCACCGTTTTCGATGCCGTCGGCGTTTCCATCGGCGTGGGAATTACACGTGCCATTTCGCACCATTATAGCACAATAGCGCATCACGGCGCGTCCAGGAACGCTGTCTCGCCCAACCCTCGCCCGCAAAAAGCGCCCCTACTTGCATCCCGCGCCCGGTCGTGTTACAATGGGCGCATCTTTGCGCGCCGGGGCCGGGCGTCGCCACGTAGCCCAGCGCGTCGCTGTAGGCTGGCGCATCTTTGCGCGCCGGGGCCGGGCTTTTGCGCGCCGTCGCTCGACCGCGCGGCCAGCCCCGCCGATTTCTTTCTCGTTTCGTTCCGATTTTCTCTCAGGAGGACAAACCCCATGCCCAGCCCGCGCTTCCGCGCTCGCGCCGCCCGCTCCGAATCGCCCGCCCTGCCGCCGTCGCGCCGCGAGTTTCTCGCCCGAACCGGCCTCACGGTCGCGGGCTTGGCGGCGGCGCAAATGGCCCCTGCCGATCCC
>JBBRNU010000091.1:0-10697 GCA_038230115.1 Chthonomonadales bacterium
ATCGTCAGCGCGCCGCCGACCATCAGCGGCCCCGCGTGCGTCAAGTCGAGCCGAACGCCGCCAGAAGGAGCCAGACCGTCAATCGTCACGGTCGCCAGCGCGTTCGCGCCGCCCCGCGCCCGGTTCGGCGTGAAAACCACGCCCGTCACCAGATACGGCGTGACCGTCAGCGTCACGTTTTTGCGGACGCCCTGCAGCGTCGCGGTCACAACCCCGCGCACGGCTCCGCCCTGCACTTGCGTTGTCGTAATGACAAAGCGGGCCGATGTCGCGCCCGCCGCGATTTTTACGCTGGCGGGAACGTGAAAAGCGTCTACGCTCGACGCGAGGCGGATTTCCAGCCCGCCTGCCGGAGCCGGACGGGTCAGGGTCAGCCCCGCGAACGCATCCTGACCGCCCTTGATTTTGCTTGCTTCCAGCGCGAATCGCTGCAAGCCCAGTGCGGCGAATTGAGGCGCGTCCGGCGTCAGCAGCACGGCGTGCGCCTGCCCGCCGACTGCCATCGCGCCCGCAATCTGCCCCGCGTCGTTGATTTTCCAGACCGCCCCGTTCGCGCTGACGACCGGCGTTCCGTTGAGCGCGAGTTCCTGCATCCCGCCCCGAAGCTGCCAGACGAAAACCCGCGCCCCGCCCGGCCCGGTCGAAGTTCCGACAATCCAGCCCGCATGATTGATTCCCATCGCCATGCTGACCGTATCGCCCGGCAGTGCGCCCAGATTCGTCATGCCGGTTTGGGGCGTCCAGCGAAACGCCTTGAACTGCGGCGCGTCGCCGGAATAGCCTACGACCTGCCCGATGTCATTGATCGCCATCGAATAACTGAACGCCGTGCCGGGCAGAGTTCCCAGATCGGCCATCCCGCCCCCCGCCGTCCACAGATAGGCCCGCGCGCTGTGGGCCGAATACGAATTGCCGACAACCTGCCCCGGATTATTGACGGCGTTCGCCCAGCTTTCCGTATCGCCGGGCAGCGCGCCCAAATCCTGAAGGCCGCCGCCCGCCGTCCACAAAAACGAGTGGAAGTTGAAATCGCCGTCGAGCGAGCCGCCCACGACCTGCCCCGCGTTGTTGACGCCATTGGCCCAGATGTCGGTATGGCCGCTCGGCAAACCCAGACTTTGCAGCGCGCCCCCGGCGTCGCAAATCCAGGCCAGCGTGCCGCCGTCCTCAGCGGACTGCGACAGCCCGACCGCCTGCCCCGAATCGTTCAAACCCAGCGCCTGGCTGTAATCGTGCGCGGGCAGCGCGCCCAGATTATGCGGCGCGTTCCCGCTCGTCCAGAGAAACGCCTGCGGCAGGCCCGCTCCCGCATCGGCGTACCCGGCGACGCCCCCCGAAGCGTTCAGCGCCCCGACGTAACTGTACGTCCCGCCCGGCAGCAGCCCCAAATCCGTGACCGTGTATTGCGGCAGCTGCGCGCTCGCGGGCCGCGCCAGAAGGCATCCCAGCCCCACGACGACCGCACGCGCCAGCGAACCGACCCCGCCCCGTTTCCTGCGATGATACAATGGCTTCTCTCCCCCAAAACTTTGGCTCGGCGGGGACGCGGCCTCGATCCGCAACGTCAATCGAAAAGCCAAAGAATGCATCCCCGCGTCGTTATTCCATTGTATTTGTGCGGGGCCGCCTGCAAGTTTTGCGGGTTTCGGGATTGCGTTTGTCTTTCGGTTTTCAAAGTTCAAAGCAGGGCAATCGGGCGGCGGCGTGGAAACGAGAAGCATTGCCATCGGGCGGGAACCGGCGGCGCGGCGGTAAACGGAAGCGAACCAAAAAAGAAGCGGATAAGCAGGCGGCGAGAAAGAAGGCGGCGCGAAATCATGCGAACCACAGCCCCGCTGAAGCGGGTTTTCATTGCAGTTCTGGACGGCGTAGGGGCGGGCGAACTGCCCGACGCCGATAAATACGGCGACGTCGGCAGCAACACGCTCGCGCACACGGCCTTAGCGGTCGGCGGGCTGAAACTGCCCCACATGGGCGCGTTGGGCCTGGGCAACATAACCGAAATTGCGGGCGTGCCACCGGTCGCGACGCCCGCAGGCGGCTACGGCAAAATGCGCGAAGCCTCGCCCGGCAAAGACACGATCACGGGGCATTGGGAGATGGCAGGCGTCGTCCTTCCCCGTCCTTTTCCCACCTATCCGGACGGCTTCCCGCCCGACGTCATCGCGCCATTCGAGGCCGCCATCGGACGCAAAACCCTGGGCAACGTCGCGGCGTCGGGAACCGTCATCATCGCGGAACTGGGGGCGGAACACGTTCGCACCGGCTTCCCCATCGTGTACACGTCCGCGGACAGCGTGTTTCAAATCGCCATGCACGAGGCCGTGATTCCGATTGCGCGCCAATACGAGATTTGCGAAATCGCGCGCGGGATGCTGACCGGGGCGCATGAGGTCGGGCGCGTCATCTGCCGCCCGTTCGAGGGCGAGGCCGGGAATTACCGACGGACGGAGCGACGAAAAGACTACCCGGTTTCGCCCCCGCCCACCGTGCTGGACGCCCTCGCGGAAGCGGGGCTTGGCGTTCACGCTATCGGCAAAATCTACGAGATTTTCAACGGGCGCGGCATTGCGACCTGGGATCACACGACCAACAACGCCGCGCACACCGAGGCGCTGAAGCGCGCCGCCGCAACGAACGACAGCGCCCTGATTTTCGCCAATCTGGAAGATTTCGATATGCTGTACGGTCATCGCAACGATCCGCCGGGGCTGGCGCGGGCGCTGGAAACGTGGGACGAAAGCCTGCCGGGATTACTGAATCATCTGCGGCCCGGCGACCTGCTCCTGATTACTGCCGATCACGGCAACGACCCAACCACGCCCTCGACCGACCATTCCCGCGAGTATCCGTTCCTGCTGGCGTTCGGCCCCGGCCTGCGCGCGAACGTGAACCTGGGCGAACGCGCGACCTATGCCGACATCGCCGCCACCCTCCGCGACAATTTCGGCCTGCCTCTCGCCCCGCATGGCGTCAGTTTCCTGCCCGATCTTCTGGGCGGAACAACGGTCTGAACACCGTTCCAAAAAGCAGCGGTATATTCTGTTGCAAAATCCTTCGGAAGCAGCCACTTTTCTGCTTGCTTGTCTCGAGGAGGAACTTTTTCGGATACAGACAGGCGAGCGTATCTTCAATGCTCGGATACCGTTGGCGCATTCGGCTTCGATCGCTCTCTTTGCCGCTCCATTCCAACACAAACAGGCAAACGCCTGGGAGAAGCGGGAACCGTAGGAGAAAACGCTCCGCTCGGTGAACATCACAATCATCCTCACACGCAATACCGAGGTGCGCTTTGAACTTGCCGAGCGGAACTGTCACCTTTCTCTTCACCGACATCGAAGGCTCAACCCGGCTCTGGGAAGAACATCCCGAAGCCATGAGTCTGGCGCTGGCCCGCCATGACGCCCTGATGCGCCAAGCCATCGAACAGCACGGCGGCCATGTCTTCAAGACCATCGGCGACGCTTTCTGCGCTGCCTTCCACACCGCGCCCGAGGCGCTCCATGCCGCTCTGCTCGCCCAACAGACACTCCATTCTGAACCCTGGCCGGAGGGAGTAACGATCAAGGCGCGGATAGCCCTGCACACTGGCGCGGCGGAAATACGAGAAGACGACTACTTCGGTCCGCCGCTCAATCGGGTCGCTCGCCTGCTGGCGGCGGGACACGGCGGACAGGCGCTGCTGTCGCTGCCCACCGAGGAGTTGACACGCGATGCCCTTCCTCCTGCCGTTGAACTGCTATCCCTGGGCGAACACCGCCTCCGCGACCTGAACCGGCCGGAGATGGTCTTCCAACTCCTGCATCCCGCTCTGCCCGCCGACTTCGCTCCCCTCAAGTCGTTGGAGCATCTCCCCAACAATCTGCCCCGTCAGTTGACCTCCTTCATCGGCAGAGAGAAAGAGACCGAAGAGATCAAGACCCTGCTCACCAGAACCAGCCTGCTCACCCTTACCGGCAGCGGAGGTTGCGGCAAAACGCGCCTGTCGCTGCAAGTGGCTGCCGATGCGCTGGATCAGTACCTCGATGGCGTGTGGCTGGTGGAGTTGGCGCCTCTGGCCGATCCTGTTCTGGTGGGACAGACGGTCGCCCTGGTGCTGGGACTGAGTGAGCAGGTGGGCAAGACCTTCGTGCAGGCCCTGACGGAGTCTCTCAAATCCAAACACCTGCTCCTAGTGCTGGACAACTGCGAGCATCTGCTCTCCGCCTGCGCGCAACTGTGCAACGCGCTGCTGCGCGCCTGTCCGCGCCTCACGATCCTGGCGAGCAGTCGGGAGGGGTTGGGGATTGCAGGCGAGCAGACGTATCGAGTGCCTTCCCTCTCCCTGCCCGATCCGAAGCAGCCCATGACCCTGGAGCAGGTGAGCCAGTACGAGGCTGTCCGGTTGTTCATTGAGCGAGCTGTCAGCAGCAAAGCGGACTTCGCGGTGACCAACGCCTCGGCTCCTGCTCTGGCCGCGGTGTGTCATCGTCTGGACGGCATTCCGCTGGCGATTGAGCTGGCGGCGGCACGAGTGCGGTCGCTGTCCATCGAGGAGATCAACAGTCGCCTGGACAACCGTTTCCGCCTGCTCACGGGAGGCAGCAAGACGGCCCTGCCCCGTCAGCAGACGCTGCGGGCGCTCATTGATTGGAGTTACAGCCTGCTGACGGAGGCGGAGAAACGGCTGCTGTGTCGGCTGTCGGTGTTTGCGGGCGGCTGGACGCTGGCGGCGGCGGAGCAGGTCTGTGCAGGTGAGAGTGAGGCAGGGGCAACGATTGAGGAGTGGGAGGCGCTGGACCTGCTGACGAGCCTGGTGGACAAGAGCCTGGTGGTTGCCGAGACCCAGGGGCAAGGCACGCGCTATCGCCTGCTGGAGACGGTGCGGCAGTATGGGCGAGAAAGGCTGCTCGACCAGGGAGAAGGGGCGGCAGTGCAGGGCAGGCACCGGGACTATTTCCTGGCATGGGCGGAGGCAACGGAGCCGAAACTTACCGGCGCGGAGCAGGCATTCTGGCTGGAGGCGCTGGAGACGGAACACGACAATCTGCGTCAGGCGCTGGCTTTGTGTCTGGAGACGGCGGAAGGCGGGGAAGCGGGGCTGCGTCTGGGGGCGGCGCTGTATCGGTTCTGGGACGTGCGGGGGCATTACGGGGAAGGGCGGGCGTATCTGGCGGCAGTACTGGAGCGGGCGGTGGGATCAGAGGCGCAACAGGTACGCGCGCTCGCTCTGAATGCGGCGGGTAGTCTTGCCTTTAGGCAAGGCGACTATGTTGCGGCTCGCGCTCTGATGGAGGAGAGCCTGACGATCCGAAGGGAGATGGAAGACAGGAACGGCATCGCTGCCTCCCTCGGCAACATGGGGACTGTGGCGTTGAGGCAGGGCGACTATATTGCGGCTCGCTCTCTGGTTGAGGAGGGCCTGACCATCTTTCGCGAGTTGGGAGGCAAGTTGGGCATTGCCAACTCCCTCAGCAGCCTGGGGAATCTTGCCTGGGAGCAGGGCGACTATGTTGCGTCTCGCGCTCTGCACGAGGAGAGCCTGACCATCTTTCGCGAGGTGGGAGGCAAGATAGGCATCGCCTATTCCCTTATGAACCTGGGGAATGTGGCTTACAGTCAGAGCGATTATGTTGCGGCTCACGCTCTGTACGAGGGGGGCCTGTCCCTCTTTCGCGAGTTGGGGAACACGTCGGGCATTGCCAACTCCCTCATGAACTTGGGTAACGTCGCCACTAGGCAGGGCGACTATGTTGTGTCTCGCGCTCTGTACGAAGAGAGCCTGACCATCTCTCGCGAGTCGGGAGGCAAGTTGAGCATCGCCGCATGTCTGGATACCTTTGCACAGTTGGCCTATCAGGAGCAGCACGTCGCTCTTGCTGCTCCGCTATGGGGAGCGGCAACCGCCTTGCGGGACGGGATCGGATCGCCGCGGTCGCCCAGAGATCAGGAACAGTTTGACCGAGGGGTTGCCGCGGTCCGCTCTGCTCTGGGGGAAGCCGCCTTTGACGCTGCCTTCGCGGAGGGCCGCGCCCTGACTATGGAGGAGGCCATCGCATACGCTCTGAACCGACCTGATGTCTCGCCGCCTGGCTGATCCGGCTCTGGAGGAGCGACGGCAGGCCTTGAAGCAAGCAATCCCATAGAGGGGACTTTCGAGACTCTGCTGATCTCATTGAGGCGCGTTTTCGTCCTTAACAGTTCGGAAAACGAACGGATACCGTTGGCGAATTCAAAGCCGGCCTGAGTTCGACCTTGTGCGTCCATCTCGAAGCGAACAGCAAAATCTCACTTTGAGATGACAGAAACGAATTCGCCAACGGTATCCGAACGTTTTCTGGACTGTCCCGCCCAGACTGCCCGCCATCCCGACCGTATTTACCTAACGCAGGCGACTTATTCGCTTCGTAATCGGGCGGGGCCGGAGGTTGAAACCCTCGGCAACAAAGGGCAGGCGTCCTACAGACGCGGCGTCGCGGCGTTGAAACGCTTGCCCTTCCCTCGCGGTCTGGTAGGTCGGCGCGCGTTCATGGCGTGAGCGGGTTGTGCGGGCGTCCTGCGGAAGGTGAGTTCTATGCTCAGGCTGTTTTGGGCTTGCGACAGCGCGCTGTCGCTGCCCATGCGCGTCTAAGAGAAACACGCATGAGTAACGCTTCGGTCGCCAGCGCGACCCCTCTCGCCCAGGTCATGGCGCAGGCGAGAAAAGACGGAGACGGTATCCAATCACAAGAGCCAACCGGGGATCGGACGGAAGCTGAAATGACAAAGAGGGCAGCCGGGGCATAACACAGGGCTTGCCGCTGAGAAGTGGAAACTCTCTTCGGCGGCAAATCCTGTGTTATGCGCGGGTTCTTGGCAGCGATTATCCGCTAACCGCCGCCCATCGTTGCGCCCGGAAAGAAGGGCAGCGTTCGTATTCTCTGCCCTGTCAGCCGCGCATAGGCATTGGCGACCGCAGGCCCGATGGGAGGCACGCCCGGTTCCCCGACGCCGCCCAGCGGGGCGCCGCTCTGAATGATTTGCACGGAAACCGTCGGAGCCTCTTTCATCCGCAGCATCCGATAGTTGCTGAAGTTATGCGCGCTCGCCCTGCCGTTGGTGAAATTCACCTGGCCCCACAGGATGGCGCTCAGGCCGTGAAAAATGCCGCCCTGCATCTGGGCTGCGATCGAGTCGGGGTTGATCGCGCTGCCGCAGTCTATCACGCAGGCGACTTTATGCACGGTCAGCGATCCGGCGGCGGGCTGCGAAATTTCCACCACCTGCGCGACCAGGCTGCCAAAGGAGGAGGCGAACGCCAAGCCCTGCGCGTGTCCCGGCGCAAGCGCGCTTCCCCATCCGCCGAGGGCGGCTGCCGCATTCAGCACGGCCAGACTGCGCGGCGCAAGCGGGTCCAGACTGGCCGCGAGCAGACGCCGCCGCAGCGTCAGCGGGTCGGCGCCGGTTGCCAGCGCGATCTCATCAATCGCGCTTTCCACCGCGAACGCATTGAAGGAATGGCCGACAGACCGCCAGAAGCCCACCGGAACCGTCGCCGTGTGGCGCACAAATTCCACCAGACGACCGCCCAGCGCGTAAGGCAGTTCCGTCGCGCCCTCCGTCGCCTGCGTATCCAGCGCGCCGCCGGGAATCCAGCCCCGCTGAAAGAGAATGGAAGGCGAAACGATGCGGTTTGACCACCCGACGACATTGCTGGCGGAATCCAGTCCGGCCTTCACGTTCACCAGAGCCATGGGCCGGTATTGATCGTGGCCCATGTCCTCTTCGCGCGACCAGGTCAGTTTTACCGGCTGACCGATCGCTTTCGCCACGCGAATGGCCTGGACGACATAGTCCTGTTCGATTTTGCGCCCCAGTCCGCCGCCAAGCAGCGTCGGGTGGACGTTGATATTGCCAGCGGCCAGCCCGGTGAGAGCCGCAACGGAGGCTTGCACCCACCCCGGAGCCTGCGTCGGCGCCCAGATGTCACAGGTCGTCGCCGTCAACTGCACGGTGCAGTTCAAGACCTCCATGCAGGCATGAGCCAGATAGGGAAACGTGTAGGTCATGTTCAGGACGCGGGCCGCGCCGTTCAGCGCGCTCGTCGCGTCGCCCTGCCGCTCCGCAGTAACCGGCGTTCCGGTCGCCATCAATTGCTGCGCCTGCGCCAGGATGACGCTGCTGGTGAGGTTCTGAGCCGACGAGGGAATATTCCAACTGACCTCCAGTTGATCCGCGGCCTGCATCGCCTGCCAGGTATTGGTCGCCACCACCGCCACCGCGTTGTCGAGCGGCACGACTGCCGACGCCCCCGGCGGGACAGAAGGCGTGGATTGCAGCGTTCCACCCAGGGTAGGACAGTTTTTGATGACGGCGAAGACCATTCCGGGCAGGCAGACGTCAATTCCGTAGACCGCGCTGCCATCCGTTTTCGACGGCAGGTCAATACGCGGGACCGGCTTGCCGATCAGTTGAAAATCGGCGGAAGCCGTCAGTGGGGGATTGGCAGGAACCGGCATCATCGCGGCCAGCCTTGCCAGGCGCCCGTAAGTCAGCGAGGCATTCGTCCTGGAATTCACCACCGCGCCATTGACGGCGTGACAGGCGCTGGCGGGAACTTTCCAAGTGCGGGCGGCGGCGGCAATCAGCATTTCGCGCGCGGTTGCGCCCGCCATGCGAAACATCTGGTAGTTGTTGCGAATACTCGTGCTTCCGCCCGTGATCCAGGCCATACTGGAAGGGCAGGGCAGCGCCGTAACTTTCTGCCAGTCCACCTTCAACTCTTCGGCGGCAATCTGCGCGAGGCCGGAGTACGCGCCCTGCCCCATCTCCGCGCTGCCAATCAGAACGGTGACGCTCTCATCGGCGCCAATGCGTATCCAGGCGTTGATGTTGGCCGATACCGGATCGCCGGTATAATCGGGGTCAATGTGAATGGGAGGCCCGGCGGCATAGGCGGCGCGAACATTCCCCTTCAAAGTGAATGCGAGGAGCAGTCCCCCGGTCGTCGCTAAAAATTGTCGGCGATCCAGCAGGCCCGCCTTGCGAACCGTCAACTCCGGCTCGTCCGCCTGTTCCGCAGGCGGCGCGCACGGTCTCGTGTCGGAAACGATGGTTTCGGTCATGTGCCTCTCCCGTTTATCCGTTGGCGGCGCGATGAATGGCCGCGCGCACACGCTGATAAGTTCCGCAGACGCAGATGTTCTGCATGGCGCTGTCTATTTCGGCGTCGGTGGGATGCGGGTTTTGACTGAGCAGCGACGCGGCAGCCATCAGCATCCCCGATTGGCAGTACCCGCACTGAGGAACCTGTTCCGCGATCCAGGCTCTCTGGAGCGCGTGGGTGCGGTCGGGCGAGAGGCCTTCGACGGTGGTAATTCTCCGCCCGGCAGCCTCGCGGACTTCCATACCACAGGATTTCTCGGCCTCGCCGTCCACCAGCACGGTACAGGCGGCGCAGATTTCGATGCCGCAGCCATACTTCGTGCCGGTCATTTGCAGCGTGTCGCGCAAGACCCAGAGCAGGGGAGTCGCCGGGTCTACGTTCACCGGATGATCTTGACCGTTCACATTCAGGGTAATCATGCCAGCCTCCTTGAACCAGAAGTTGAAGCAAAGCGTGGAGCCGAAAAGGGCGAAGGCGAAGCGTTCTTGAAGGACGACCTCGCGCTCGCCTTTCCGTTTTCGAATGTCCCGCAGTTTTAGCAGCGAAAGGAAGGAGGAACGCTCGCGGAAAAGGAAAGCCTTTCCGCCGCGTTTCTTTGCAGCCTTGCCCGTAGGGACGATGGACCGCAGCAGGAGGAAGAAGGATTACACGAAATCGTCACGGAAGGGCGAACGGCGGGCTTCGTTACAGGGGTAATTCTACATTCCCTTCGCTGAATCCTTCCGCTACAAAGGTTCGCTAAAATTTATTTTTCGGGAGGCGGTTTCGAGAGGGAAGCGGCGCGAAAAATGTTGGCGAACGTTAAGCGCCAATGCAAAAGGAATCAGGTATTTTGCTGGCGGCTCGACCTGCACGGCACAGTCAAAAATGCCGTATTGCTTTTGCACGGTTGCTTAACGGGCCGAAGCGACCGCAAAAAGGCGTGTGCGCCTATAATTGGGCCTACGATAAGCGAGATCAGCAGCAACAGCGCCTTTGTGTTGTCGAGAGGGCGATGCGCGAAAACTTTGATGAGCAGCGGCAAAAGAAGCAGCGAACTAATTGTGAACATCACGCCAACAACCGCTATCCTTCCCTTCCACCATTTTTTGGATTTTGGATACCTCATGTTTTGTCGCATTGCTATTCGATTCGCCTTCCGCTTAGTTTTGTCTCGCCGTTAATCGTTTGTGGCCCGCGCGAACTGGATCAGGTTGGTATGGAAGGCGAGCCGCCGCCCATGTCTGTGAGACGGTCGCTCGTGAGCGCGTTGACATTAAACACGAGAGGAATACTGTCCCGATAAGCTCGGCGCTGCCCCGGCGGTAAGCGTCGTAATCCGGCATAATCCCTCGGCGTTTCTCAATCTTGTACTCGTCTGAAACGCTCGTTTCAACAAGTACAGAGTACCCGAATGGTTTCCTTATTGTTGCCTTTTCCGTTAGCATGAAGTCGTGTTACGGACGGGGCAGGTTGGAACTGGAGGAAGATCAGCGAACGGCGCTGCGGACGGGAAGCAAGCAGGTACGGCGGGCTGCCACTTTGCTCTGCTCGGTCAACCCGGAAAATTTCAAGGCTGTCGAAACTGCAAGAC
>JBBRNU010000092.1:0-10664 GCA_038230115.1 Chthonomonadales bacterium
GTCGAAGCGCTGAATACAACCCGGAAAGAAGTCGAGGAAACCGCGCTGGCGAAGGACGCGCCCCAACCGACCGCGCCGCGCCTGCGCCTGGAATTTCTGGATGGGCTGCGCGGACTGGCCGCCCTGCTCGTCGTCTGCTATCACGCCTTAGTGGAGGCGACCTGGCGCGTGGGCGAACACGGCCTGCCGCCGCTCTGGCAGCATCTGACCAGGCCGCTGAGTTACGGACGCTACGCTGTAGATATTTTCATTGTGCTGTCGGGCTATTGTCTGATGCTTCCGGTCGCCCGCTCTTCGGACGGTCGCCTGCGCGGGGGCGTGATAGAATATATCAAGCGGCGGGCGTGGCGAATTCTGCCGCCTTACTATATCGCGCTGGCGCTTTCCCTGCTGCTCATCGCTCTGACGCCCGGCCTGCGCGACGCGCATGACGGCTCGTATTGGGCTTCCGAGGCGCTGCCCGCCTTTACGCCGGGCGCGCTAATTTCGCATCTGCTCGTCGTCCACAATCTCAACAACGACTGGATTTACCGCATCAACAGCCCGATGTGGAGCGTGGCGACCGAGTGGCACATTTATTTTCTCTTCGCGCTGTGCCTGCTTCCGGTCTGGCGGCGGCTGGGCGTTCTGGCCGCTCTCGCCGCCAGCCTCGCGCTCGGCCTCGCCCCCCATTTTCTCTGGCAGGGCGCGCTCGATCTCGCCGTGCCGTGGTTTCTGGCCCTGTTCGCCTTCGGCATGGCGGGCGCGGTAATCGGTTTCTCGAAAGGCGCAATGCACACGCGCCTGCGGGAACGCGCGCCCTGGGGCGTTTTGACCTTGCTGTCTCTGGCGGGCCTGCTGGCTCTGTTCGCGCGGCAGCCCGCCTGGTGGCGCGACAACGTATACCCGCGCGACCTGCTGCTGGGGGCCGTCGCCACGCTCGGAATCATCTACTGCGCGCGGGCGGCGGGCGCTAATACAACGCCGCGCCCGCTCGTCCTGCGCGTTCTGGAATCGAAGATCGCGATCACGCTGGGCCTGTTCTCTTACAGCCTGTACCTGGTTCATCAGCCGATCTTATCGCTGGTTCACCTGGGGGTGCAGGCGCTGAACCCCGCGCCCGTCGCGCGTCTGCTGCTTCTGTTCGGTTGCGCCGTTCCTCTGTCGCTTGGGCTGGGCTGGCTGTTTCATCTGGCTTTCGAGCGCCGTTTTATGACCGCCGCAAAACGCTGACACGGCCCGAAGCGCCTTTAGGAATTTACGGAAGCGCCAACGTGCATCGGTTAGCCGAACTGTTGGAAATCTGGAAGGAAGTCGGCGTGAAAATTGCCATGACGCACGTGGACCTGCCCAATCAAGCGAAGGGCGGGGTGGCGCATCAGGTACACTATCTTTCGAACGCGCTGGTGGAGCGCGGGCATGACGTAACGCTATTTTCGTTCAGCCCCGCGTTTGACGAATGCCGCTATGCCGTGCGGCAGCTGCCCGCCCCAATGAAATTGCGAAAACTCTGGTCTTTTCTGTTTGCCGCCGCTCTCGCCCGCGTCGATTTCACGGGCTTCGACGTGATCCACAGCAACGGCGACAACTACCTGCTGCGGGGCCGTCATCCGCAAATCCGCACGTTCTACGGCTCGGCAAAAGACGAGGCGCAGTCGGCGGTTCGGCTGAGACGCAAACTTTATCAGATTGTCATCTCCTGGCTGGAACAGGCCAGCACGCGCGTCGCCGATGTCAATGTGGGAATTTCCGAGGCGACCCGCGCCCGTATTCCCGCCATCACGACCATTGTTCCCTGCGGCGTGGACATTCAGCGGTTTCGACCGGGGGCCAAATCGCCGCATCCCGCGCTGCTTTTTGTTGGCACGACCGGCGGGCGCAAACGCGGCGCATTTCTGGCCGACATCTTCCAGCGCGAGGTTCGGCCTCGCTTTCCCGACGCCGAGCTGTGGGCCGTCGCGGAAAAGCCGATGGAAGGCGAGGGCATCCGAAATTTTGGCCGGGTCTCGCTCGACGTTCTCACCGACCTGTACCAGCGGGCTTGGGTCTTTTCCCTGCCCAGTTCCTACGAAGGCTTCGGCGTGCCGTATATCGAAGCGCTGGCGGCGGGAACCCCGGTTGTCGCCAGCCCCAATCCCGGCGCGCGGGAAGTCCTGCGCGAAGGCGAGTTTGGCCTGCTGCCCGAAGACGCGCAGTTGGGCGCTGCCATCAATCAATTGCTCGGCGATGCCGCCCTGCGCGAGAGTTTCGTCGGCAACGGCCTGGTTCGCGCGCAGGATTTTTCCTGGGACAGCGTGACCGCGCAGTATGTAAAACTCTACACTGATCTAATGACAGGACGCCAGCCGCGCAAAGCCGATCCCACTCCCGGCCACGACGCGCAAATCCGGGCCAATGGCGCCTGAAGGAGCCTTCGCAACCATGAAAACCGCATTGATTACCGGCGTGACCGGGCAGGACGGCTCGTATCTGGCCGAACTGCTGCTGGAAAAAGGCTACCGCGTCGTCGGCGTGGTGCGCCGCTCCAGCACGGAGAATTTCGAGCGTATCGCCCACATTCAGGACAAAATCGAACTCGCGCAGGCCGACCTGCTGGATCAGTATTCGCTGATTGACGTGATCAAGAAGAGCGCGCCCGAAGAGGTGTACAATCTGGCCGCGCAGTCGTTCGTGCCGACCAGTTGGAATCAGCCCGTCCTGACCGGCGAATTTACCGCGCTCGGCGTCACGCGAATGCTCGAAGCGATCCGGCTGGTAGACCCCAAAATCCGGTTTTATCAGGCGTCGTCCAGCGAAATGTACGGCAAAGTTCGTGAAACGCCGCAAACCGAAGACACGCCCTTTTACCCGCGCAGTCCTTATGGCGTCGCCAAAGTCTACGGGCATTACATCACCGTGAATTACCGTGAAAGCTACGACCTGTTCGCCGTTTCGGGCATCCTGTTCAACCATGAGTCGGAACGACGCGGCCTGGAATTCGTAACTCGCAAGGTGACCAACGGCGTGGCGCGTATCAAGTTGGGGCTGGCGAAAGAGATTCGCATGGGCAATCTGGACGCCCGCCGCGATTGGGGCTTTGCCGGGGATTATGTAGACGCGATGTGGCGAATGCTTCAGCAGGACACGCCCGACGATTTCGTGGTGGCGACCGGCGAGACCCATCCGGTGCAGGAATTGGTCGCGGTCGCATTCGAACACGCGGGCCTGGACTGGCAAAAACACGTCGTGCAGGACCCGGCTTTTTATCGCCCCGCCGAGGTGGATTTGCTGGTGGGCGACCCTGGCAAGGCCAAAGCGAAACTGGGCTGGACGCCGAAAGTGACGTTCCACCAACTGATCGCCCGCATGGTGGACGCCGACCTGAAACGCTGGGAAACCGTGATTCGCAACGAAGGCCGCACTTCCAACGCCTGACAGGAGAAACATGGCAATGACGGGGGAACCGGAGTCGGCGCGGACGCTGATCACCGGCGCGAACGGATTTGTGGGCCGGCATCTCATCGCGCATTTGCTGACGGCAGGCGAAGCGGCGCTGGGCGAAACCACGTCTTCGCCGCACATTTTCGCCGCCGTGCTGCCCGATCAGGTCGAGGCCTTGACCTGCTATGCGGGCGAGACCTTCGGCGTCAACGGCTGGCAGGGCGGCGCGGCGGGCGGGCGCATTACCGTCGTCGGCCTGGACTTGAACGCGCCCGAAACGCTGCCCGAACTCTTCGCGCGCACCCGCCCGCAGCACGTGTATCATCTGGCGGCGCGGGCGTCCGGGGCCGATGCCGACCGCGACGCCGTGTTCGCCGCAAATGTGACCGGCACACGCAGTCTGCTGGAGGCCGCCGCCGAACTGACGCTGTTCCCGCGCGTCCTGCTCGCCAGCACAGGCTACGTGTACGGCGATACGGCGCCGGACCGACCGGCCCGCGAGGGCGACCCGATCGGCCCGCTGTGGAAATTCGGGGCGTATGCCGACAGCAAAATCGAGATGGAAACGATGGCCCGCGCCTATCGCGGCCTGACCCTGCTCGCCCGCGCGTTCGCGCACACCGGGCCGGGCCAAGCGCCGGTTTTCGCCACGCCCGGCTTTGCGCGCCAGATCGCGCGCATGGAGCGCGGCCTGGAACCGCCCATCCTTCACGTCGGCAATCTGGACGCGCGGCGCGACATGCTCGACGCGCGGGACGTGGTGCGCGCGTATGTCCAGATCATGCAAAAGGGAACGCCCGGCGAAGCCTACAACGTCGCGCTGGGCCATCCTGTTGCGATGCGGACGATTCTCGACGGACTGCGCGCCCTGGCGTCCGTTGAAACCGAAATCGAGATTGATCCGGCCCGCCTGCGCCCCGCCGACATCGCCTGCTCGACCGGCGATCCGTCGCGACTGGAGCGTCTCACGGGCTGGACGCCCCGTTACGACCTGACAACGACCCTGCGCGACACGCTGGACTACTGGCGCGGACAGGCGTGAGCCGCCTTGCAAACGAACATGAAAGCGACACAAAAACGGCTTTGGAAGTGAACTCGAAGTGGACGCCCTTGAACGCGCTGCTGGTCGGCATGGAGTGGTTCCCCAACCGCGCGGGCGGACTCAACCGCTATTTTTACGACGAAGTTCACGCCCTGCCCTCTGTTGGCATTGGCGGCGCAGCGATTGTCACCGCCGTCGAACCCGGCCAGACCGCGCCGCTCGCGCTGCACGCGATGAGCCAATCAGGAGCCGGGCTGCCGGAGCGCTGGCGCGGCGTTCGCGCGGCGCACAAGGACGCCCTGCCTGAGCATCGCGACCGTCTCAACACGAAATTCGCCCTGTACACATATCCATGGATGCGTCTTGTTCAGCGAGCTACGCCGCTCGTCGTCAATTTTCACGGCCCCTGGGCCGATGAAATGGCGGCGGAGGCGGTTGGCCCGAAACAGCGCGCGGTCGCCCTGATCGCCCGGCAGGTGGAGCGGGCGGTTTATCGCCGCGCCACGCGCCTGATTACCTTATCGGAAGCCTTTCGCGACCTGGCGCACGCGCGTTACGGCGTTCCCCTGGAGCGCATTCGCGTGGTTCCGGGAGCCGCGGATCTGCCGCCGTTTCTGGCCGCCCCGGAGCGCGCCGAGGCGCGGCGTCGGCTGGGCTGGCCCGCCGAGCGCCCGATTTTGCTGGCCGTTCGGCGGCTCGCGCGGCGCATGGGGCTGGAAGGGCTGATCGAGGCGTTCGCGACCGTGAAACAGACGCATCCCGACGCGCTGCTACTGATCGGGGGCAAGGGCGCGATTGCCGGGGAATTGCAGGCGAGCATTGACGCGCGCGGCCTGTCGGAGAACGTCCGGCTGCTGGGCTTCGTGCCGGACGCGGATTTGCCGCTCGCTTACGCCGCCGCCGACCTGACGATTGTGCCGACGATCTCGCTGGAGGGTTTCGGCCTGATTACGGTCGAGTCGCTGGCGGCGGGAACGCCGGTTCTGGGAACGCCCGTTGGCGGCACGCCGGAGATTCTGCGCGGGCTGGAACCGTCGCTTCTGTTTGACGCCGCCACGCCCGAAGCCATCGCCGCGCGCATCGGGCAGGCGCTGAACGGGCAGATTTCTCTCCCGGAACGCGCGCAATGCCGGGCTTACGCTGACCGCTTCGGCTGGCATTCGGTCGCCCCGAAAATCCGCGCCGTCTTCGAGGAAGCGCAAGCCGCCGTGCAAACCGAGCGCGCCTGAGCCGATTTGAACCGTCCCGAACCGCAAGGAAAACGTATGACCGAGCAGCCAGTCGCGCTCCCTCGCCCGCGCGCCGACGAACCGCAGAAACCGAAGCGAACCATTCTTTACCTCGACCACACCGCTTCACTGGGCGGGGGCGAAATCGCGCTGCTCAACCTTGTACAAAGCCTGAACACGCGCCGCTACCACCCGATTGTCGTCCTGAGCGCGGAGGGGCCGCTTCAGGCCCGCCTGGTTCAATGCGGCGTGGAAACGCACATCCTGCCGATCTCGAAAAACGTGGGCCAGACCCGCAAAGACAGTTTGGGATTAGGAAGTCTGTTGCGCGTGGGAACCGTCCTGCAAACGCTGGGTTATTCACGCCGTCTGGCCGCCTTCATGCGCGAAAAGCGGGTAGACCTGGTGCATACGAACTCGCTCAAGGCCGACATCATGGGCGGAATCGCCGCCCGACTCGCCCGCGTTCCCGTGATCTGGCACGTTCGCGACCGCATTGAGAACGACTATTTGCCCGCTCCGGTCGTGCGCGTCTTCCGCTGGCTGTGCAACGTGATCCCGGATTACATCATCGCCAATTCCGAGGCCACGCTCGGCACGCTGAACGTCACGCGGGTTCGCAGTCTGGCGGCGATTCCAAGTGGGCTGGCGCTGCGGTGGGGCCACGTCATTCACGATGGCGTCAGCGAGGAGGCGCTGCGGACAGGCAGCCCGCTGACCGCAGCCAACTCCGCCCCGCTGATTGGCCTGGTCGGGCGCATCAGTCCCTGGAAAGGGCAGCATATCTTCATTCGCGCCGCCGCCGAAGTTCGCAGCCAGCATCCCAATGCGCGCTTCCAAATCATCGGGTCGGCCCTATTCGGCGAAGAAGTCTATGAGCGCGAGGTGCGTGACCTGGCGACGTCGCTCGGCCTGGACGATTGTCTGGAATGGATGGGATTTCGCAGCGACGTTCCCAACCTGATCCAAAAGTTGGATTTGCTGGTTCACGCTTCCACGTCGGGCGAACCGTTCGGGCAGGTGGTCGTGGAGGGCATGGCGGCGGGCAAGCCGGTCGTGGCGACGAACGGCGGCGGCGTGCCGGAAATCGTAGAGCATAATCTCACGGGCCTGCTGGTTCCGATGGGAGACGCGCCCGCGATGGCGACCGCCATCCTGCACTTTCTGGACAACCCTGACCTCGCCGCGCGCATGGGGCAGGCGGGTCGGCAACGCGTCATGGACAAATTCACCATTGACCAGACCGCCCGAAAAGTGGAAAGCGTTTACGAAGAACTGCTCCAGCGCCGCGACAACGCCACCCCACCCCTCCCCCGCCCCGCCGCTTCGTAACGGGAGTAAAGTTATTTCGTAGTTTTCGACAGCGAAATGAATTACATCGCCACAGAACACGACGAAATGAATTTCTTCGCCATTCGCCATCCCTTCCGCGCCCAACCGTCCCATAACGCTATCAACACGCGCTTTCGAATAAGGATGCGGTCACACCAGGATGAGCAGGGGCGCTTCGAGGAGTTCTTTGAGGCGCTGCAAAAAGCGGGCGGCGGGAACGCCGTCCAGAATCCGATGGTCGAACGAGAGACACAGGTTCATCATCGGGCGAATCACGACCTCGCCGTTGACCGCGACCGGCTTGTCGGCAATGCGGGCTACGCCTAGAATCGCGGCCTGCCCGGACACGATGATTGGGTCAAAAATGTCAATTTCGAACGCGCCCAGATTCGTGATGCTGAACGTGCCGCCCGACAGGTCGTCCGGCGTGAACTTGCCCGCCCGCGCCCGCGCCGCCAATTGCTTCAGTTCGGCGGAAATCGCGCCCAGCGTTGTCCGCTCCGCGTTTTTCACCACCGGCACAATCAGCCCCTCGTCCAGCGCGACCGCCACCCCGATGTTTTTGGCCGCAAACGTCCGCACTTCGTTGTTCACGAGCGCGGAATTCAGCAGCGGGAAGTCGTCTAGCGCGCGAGCCGCCGCCTTCACAATGATTTCCGTGTACGACACTCGCGCGCCATACGCCTTTTCGATCTCCGGCAGTAAGCGGGCGCGGAATTCCGCCGCTGCCGCCATGTCCACTTCGAGCGTGAGCGTGACGTGGGGCGCGCTGAACGCAGAGGCGGCGACGTTCTCGGCGATTCGCTTCCGCATCCCGGCCAGCGGCGTCGTTGTGTACCCGGCGTCAGCATCCGGGCTGACCGGACTTGTCATTGCCGGGGACGCGCTGATTTGGGCAGGAGGAAGCGGCGAGGACGTTTCGTCGGACTGTCCGCGCGCTCGGTCGGCCTGGCGCATAACGTCCTCGCTGCGAACGCGGCTGCCCGGCAGCCCGGTCGTCAGTTCCGTGAGGTTGACGCCCAGCTCGTCGGCCATGCGCGCGGCAAGGGGCGTGGCGCGCGGCCCGGTTTTCACGGGCGTTGGGTCGGCAATTGGCGGCGCAGGCGCAACAGCGACCACCGAAGTTGGACGCGCCGTTCCGACCGAATCCGCCGGGGCCGGGCGCATCTGCAAAAATTCCATGACGTCGCGCTCGATAACCCGGCCCTGCGGCCCGCTGCCCCGCCCGGCTAATTGAGCAATCGCCACGCCAGCGGTATCGGCGGCGCGGCGGGCGCGCGGCGAAATGTCCACGCGCGTCGGGCCGTCATGATTGGCAACGGAACGCCCGACGCCGGCAAGTCCGGGCATTGATGCAGTGGAAAGTACAGACGGCGAAATTGGCGCGGCGCTTCCATTTTCCTTGCCGTCTTCGCCCCCGCTCGCAACGAACGGCGCTTCCGGCGCAAGCTGAACCGGGTCTTCGATTGCAGCCTCAATTGGCGGGGCGAGTCCGGCCTCGCGCAGCAGGTCTTCGATAGACTCTTCCGCGCCCGCAATGATCGCGATGCCCTGCCGCACCGGAACGACGGCTCCCGCAACGGCCAGGATTTTACGAATTACGCCGTCTTCGGTCGCCTCGACTTCGAGGGTCGCCTTGTCGGTCTCGATTTCCAGGAGCGGTTCGCCCCGGCGGATGGTCTCGCCCTCCGCCCGGAGCCATTTCAGAATGGTTCCCTCTTCCATCGTCGAGCCGGGCTGCGGCATCGTGAATAATTGCGCCATGTCGGGTCGAGTCTCCGTTCCGTGCGAAATCGCGCTCAGGCCGCCAGGCAAGTCCTTTCGCGCTTCCTATCAAAACTTGCAGGCAAAGAAGCGGCGTCTAAAAGGGCTTCTTGGCGCCTCTTGGGACGGGCAGTGGCCGAGCGCGGCTGATCGTTCAAGCGGAAGCGAGAACGTCAAGAAACCGCGAAGCGATTCGCGGCCAGGAAAACTCGCTTTCGTACAGCGCCTGCGCGCCGCATTGCAAACGGCTGCGAAGTTCGCTATCCTGCGCGATGCGTAACAGGCCGTGGTTGAACTAGCTTTGCTCCGTTGTCGGCGCCAGTAACAGGGCTTGCTCGCGGGCGCGTAAAAACGTCGAGTCGGTTACGGAACTACAGGTTCCCAGAGTCGCGACGCCATGCTGCAGCCCGGTCATCAATGTGGTGCGTCGCGTCGTCACGCCCTCTTCCAAGGGAACCGCGTAGGCGTCGAGAGCTGCGAAGCGACGCGAGACCTCATCGGCAGGAAGCGCGCCCTCCGCGCGCAGCGGCAGTGCGCCAATTCCCGCCTGAACCCGCGCGCTGTGCGGCCCGATGTAAAGCAGCAGCGCGTTATGCCCCGCATCCCGAACGCTTTGGAGCGCGTTTCGCACCCTGGATAAGGCCGGAGCCGTGGTTGCGGGCGTCCCGAAGAGGCCGACGACAAACACATCCGAAGCAATGTCCAGATGTTTTCTGGCCGCCTCATAGGAAATCGGCAGGCGCGGTATATTCGAGCCGACGGGCAAATGGACGACTTGCTTTGCGGGCCGGCGCGCCTGCAGTATTTTAGCCCATACCTCAATCGAAAAGAAAACAACGTCTGCGCTGCTTACCAGCGAAGCGTACTGCGATCGCTGCCAGCTCGCCATGATGGTGTTTTGCCAGGTTTCAGCGGTCACAAATCGCTCGTGGATCATTACCGCGAAGCGCGTGTTGGGGCATCGGCGTTTGATCCGGCGAATGGCAAGCGGCAGCCAGGGATTGAAGCCCCAATGCCCATACATGAACTGCTCGAATTCCAGCAATACCCAATCCGGTTTATCCTGTGCGACAACCTCTGCAATGCGCGCCATGCTGCGTGGCTGCGCGGCCTCGAAGACAGGTTTGATGACTATTCCCGGCAACGGGGTCGTCTCCTGGCCCTGCGCGGTAAGAATTGTTGTTTCTATTTTGTCGGCGATGGCCGAAGCAAAAGAAGCGGTATAGTCCCCGATACCGCACACTCTGGGAGGCAGCCTGGGGGTTATAATATGAATCTTCACCTTTTTAGCCTTCTCCAACGCGCCCGGCGGCAAATAGTTATGACCTGGAAAGCGACCGACGATTTTGGTCAGACGCTGCGAAGAACGGTCAAAATCTGCATGTTAAGCTTGCAAAACAACCTCCCGCCTGCCGCCGCCGTGCAGGTCTCAATGCCGTTCACAACGCGCCTGGGCAAAAACTTGAGCAGCAATTCCGTTTTGATGCGCCCTCTCGTCAGAAAATTGACGAAAAACTGCGTTTCTTCGACGATTAGTCCTGCCGCACGCGCCAGCGCCTCGATTTCTTCTGCATACAGAAGGAAAATATGCCCGTCCGAATTGGGCTTGAACTGCGCGCTCTCAAACTGAGACGGGTCGGAACACTCGGAAAACTTGGGAAGCCGATTAAGAAAATACGCGCCGTTGGGCGTGGTCATCACAATGCAGCCGCCCGGCTTCACCAAGCGCTTGACTTTCTTCAAAAACTCGTCGGGATGGGCGACGTGTTCGATGACTTCGGTGATCAAGACCACATCGAATTCTGCATTGAAACCCAGGTCAAACACATTTCCCGGCGCGTAATGCAGCGCGCCCTTCTCGTGCTTAAGCGAAACGTACCCGGCAAGATCGGCGCGCA
>JBBRNU010000093.1:0-10661 GCA_038230115.1 Chthonomonadales bacterium
CGTCGAAGCCATGTGCCTGTACGCCGGAACCGGCTGCGCCGCCATCCAAGACATTCCCCCGGCTGCCGAACTCGTCGCGCGCCTGTGGCAGGAAGCGCGGACTTGTTTACCCTGACTCCTGGCTGCCTTCTCAGCGCGGCGTTGGCGTATCGTTACGGCGCTTTCGGCTCAAAGGGCGTCCCGATACGCTTGCAGGAGCGCAGTCGTTCGCGTAAGCCCCTGCGTCGTCAAGGCGGACAGATATTCTTCGACGGTTTTGGCGGGTTCTTGAGCGAGGCCCGATGCTGGCGCAGGCCGCGTAAGAACCGGGCCGGGTTCGCCTGAAAAAGGAGTTCCAGAAACGAATCCGGCGGCAGGGCGCGAAGACCATACGGAGCCAGCGTTTTCCTGGGAAAATGACGCAGATTGAAGGTCACGATTGCCGCTGCGCTGGCTTCGAGGGCTGCCGCCAGCACATGACAGTCGTTTTCGTCCGGCAGCGTCAGGGCGGGAATACGCGCCTCGTAGCCCCTTACCAGGCATTTCGGGTTTACCTGATCCATCAACTGCCGGGTACGCTCCAACTGCTCTGACGTAACTTCAGGCCGGTCTTGGAGAACATTCCGCGTCCACTCTTCGTGAATCGCTTCCGTCCAGCGCGGCTCGTAGGCGAGGACAACGGCCAGCCACATCAGCAGGTCTCGCAGAGCGGGAGGGTACAAGACGTTGGCATCGAGGAGCGCAATCACTTATAAAGACCAAGTCGTTCGGTCTCCGCCATCAACTCCTGCATCACCGCTTCGCGGCGGGCGATCTCGCGTTCCTCGGCCTCTTTGTAGCGGAGTAGGTCTTCGGCGCGGATGCGCCGCCGGTTGCCCACTTTGCGATAGGGAAGAACGCCTTTGTTGAGCAATTCCCCGATGAGGTAGGGACGCGAAACCCTCAGAAAGTCGGCAGCCTGCTGCGTGGTGAACTCTTTTTCGATGGGGGTAAGAGCGATACCGTTGCCGTTGCCCATCTCCTGTAACACGCCCAGCAGAACGCGCAGTACGGACAGGGGCAGCGTTACTTCCGCTGACGGATTGTTGGCGCTGCGAAAACGAAGTTGGGCCATTCCCTCCTGCCCTCCCTGAGCGGCGAGGGGGGCGAGCAGCAGACTAAGCTCACGGGCGAGGCGGGCGTCCTGATCGGTGGGCAGAATGGTTTCCGCAGGGCTGGACATAGAACTTCTCCTACAATACTCCGTGCCACACAGCGTACCCGTTATTCGCATTACTCGCAATAGGCGAAGCCGAAAATTTGAGTTCAATGGCGTTGCCGCCATATCCCCGGCGCGCGTCGGGCCGTCAGCCGCGCGTCGCGAGGTAGCGTTCCAGCGCGAGGTTGTAAGGGGTGTCGGTCGTCATGCGGGCGTAGTGCAGGGCGCGGGCTTTGGCCTGCGCGCTCAGAGTCTCCAGCCAGGCGTTGATTTCGGCCAGATACGGGGCGCGCAGGGCGTCGGGATCGAGGTCGGCCATTTCCACGCTCTCGGCGTCCAGATACCGCTGCGGGCCGTGCGCGCCGGGCAGTTCCAACTCGGTTCGCGTCAGGACGTGCAGCAGCAACGTCTGCCAGCCGCGCGCCGCGAACCGCGCCAGCGCGCCGAACAACGGTTCCGGCTCTTCCAGAAAGTCGGAAATCACGATCAGCAGACCGCGTCGGGGAGCGACCGCGAACAGCGTATGCAGGACGTTCGCCAAGCGGGTCGGGCCGTCCGGTTCCATTTGTTCCAGCGTGTGCAGCAGCCGGTGCAGGTGCGCGATGGTTCCTCCCGGCGGCGTATACGCCCGCAGCTCTGATCCCCCCAGCGCCAGCCCCGCCTTGTCGCCCTGCCGAATGATGAGATAACCCAGCGCGCCCGCCAAAAACGCCCCGTACTCGAATTTCGTCAGGCTGGCATTTTCCGGGCTGGCAATCGGCGCGGTCTGCGCGTCTCCGGTCAGCAAGCGCGATCGGTTTCCCCAACCCCGGAACCAGCGCGGCGAATTGCGCCCCGCTCCCGGAGCCTTCGCGCCCTGCGTCCCGATAAAGTTTCTGCGTTCCGCTCCGGCAGCCCCGCCACGTTCCGCTTCCACCCCGAAAACTTCCTCGTCCCGAAACGCCATAGAGCGGCTGCAATCCAGCAGAATGTGGCAGCGCAAATCCGTTTCTTTGCGGAACTGCTTCACGTAATCGCGGTCGGTGCGCGCATACGCCCGCCAGTCCAGAGCGCGCACTTCGTCGCCGGGGACATAGGGCCGGTAGTCGGCAAACTCCGCCGAAGCGTCGTGAAACGGCGACCGATGCCGCCCGGCGTAAAACCCTTCCACGACCAGCCGCGACGCGAACGCGAAATTTTGCAGCCGCTTCAAATCCTGCGGGCGCAAAAAACGGGGCGCGGTGTCAGGACTTGCCATAATTCGGCTCGCGGACGGTTTGCAGCAGTTCATGCACGAGGGTTTCCGCCGTCACGCCGTCGGCAATCGCGGCGTAATTGCGGAGGATGCGGTGACTCAACACCGGGGCGGCGACCGCGCGAACGTCATTGGCGGTCGGGGCGGGCTTGCCGGTCAGAACGGCGCGGGCTTTGGCCCCCAAAACCAGGAACTGCGCGGCGCGCGGCCCGGCTCCCCACTCCACGTATTTTCGCACGAGCGCCGGGGCTTCGGCCTCGTTCGGACGCGACGCCCGCGCCAGACTGACGGCATACGCTACGACGTGCGGCGAAGCCGGAACCTGCCGCACCATCTGCTGCAAACCGATTAGTTCCTGCCGCGTAAAGACCGGCGCAATCGTTTCCGCCTCGTCGCCTGTTGTCGCGCTGACGATCTGCTCTTCCTGCTCGCGCGAAGGGTAGCCCAGGCTCAGGCTGAACATGAAGCGGTCGAGCTGCGCTTCCGGCAGCGGGTACGTGCCTTCCTGCTCGATAGGGTTTTGCGTGGCGACGACGAAAAACGGCGGGGCGATGGGCAGCGTTCGGCCCGCGACCGTGACGCTGCTTTCCTGCATCGCTTCCAGAAGGGCGGATTGCGTCTTGGGCGGCGTGCGGTTAATCTCGTCGGCGAGGACGACATTGGCGAAAAGCGGGCCGGGAACAAACCGCATTTGCCGCGCCCCGGTCTGCGGATCGGTTTCCAGCAGTTCCGTCCCTAAAATATCCGAAGGCATGAGGTCGGGCGTGAACTGAATCCGGCGGTATTCCCAATCGAGGGCGCGGGCGAGCGTTCGCACCAGCAGGGTCTTCGCTAGACCGGGGACGCCGATCAGCAGGCAATGCCCGCGCGCAAAGAGGGCGATAATCAGGTTCTGCACGACCGCGTCCTGCCCCACGATGACCTTGCGAATTTCGGCCAGCAGGCGCTCGCTCTGTACGCGCGCCAGTTCCGGCCCCACGTCGAAACGCGACAGCGGCTGCGTCGCCGACGCCATATAATCAGACGGCATGATAAGTCCTCAAGGCATTTGCCGGCGAGCGGTTAAGGAACCAGCCAGTTGTGCAGTGTCAGGCCGGTAACGCTGCGAAAGTGGCGCGTGTTGTTGGTGATCAGCGTCAGACCATGTTCCAGAGCCGTCGCCGCAATCAAAATATCGGCGTCGCCAATGAGCGCCCCGCTCTGACGCAGGTCAGCATAAATGTCGGCGGCGCGCACGATGATGGCGTCCATCAGCGGCAGGATAATATTGGCCGCGCAAAAGCGCTCAAACGCGGCCTGCTGCATAAGGGCTTGTTTGGCTTTCAGGCCGCGCAGCGTCTCGTAGCGGGTGATAAGCGAGAAGGTAAAGCGGCCCTGCGCGGCAAGGTAAGTCCGCGCATAAGACAGAGCCATCGCGTTCTGACGCAGGACGTTGGAAAGCGTGTCCGTGTCCAGCAAAGCGGCAGGCGGCTCGGCAGGGTCAGGAACGGTTGTCATGTCTGCGCCGCCGTGAAAAAAGCGGAGCGGTCCAGCGCGATCCGTTCTACTTCGTCTACCTGCTCCTCGGACAAACCTGCATAGACCTGCGCGGCCAGCGCCAGAATGTCACCCGTTGTGTCTGTTTCCACTACCAAACGCACCGTCTGACCTTCGGCAAGGACCGATGCAGGCGGCGTCAGCGGACGAAAAAGGCCGTTTTCATAAACGGCGTCAACTATTTGTGTCATGCCCGATTTCCTCCCTGCCTCAGTATAACACAGCCGCCGATACGGTTTCATTGTCCCGGCGCGAAGCCAATTTCAGGAGCGGCCCGCCGCGCGCCCCGTATCAGCAGAGCAGGAGAGGGAAGGCTCCTTTTTTCCGCGCCTCCGCGCCGCTTTGTCAACCTTTGCCGTCCGCGCGCTCGAAACGAGACAGGTTCTTGCGGGCGAACGCATTTTTCGGATCGGCTTGCAGCGCCTTGCGGTAACTCGCGACCGCCTGTTCCGCGCTGCCCTTCGCCTCATACGCCACGCCCAGGTTGTTGTAGGCGTCCGCGAAACGCGGGTTGAGGGCGACCGCGCGCTGGAAAAAGCCAATCGCCTCGTCGGGCCGGTTCCGCTTTTGCGCGATCAGTCCCAGACCGTTCAGCGCCTCGGGGCTGTCAGGCGCGTCCTGCAACGCCCGCGTGTATTCTTCCTGCGCCCGCGTCAGGCTGTCGTCGTCGCCCTTGCGATACAGCAGCCCGGCCAGCGCCCGGCGCGCAACCGCCAGCCGCGCCCCGCCCGCCTTGCCGCCATGCTGCAGCGCCGTCTCCAGCGCGGTCTGCGCGCCCGCCTCGTCGCCTTTGCGCTGGAGGCTGGAACCCAGGTTGATCCAGGCTCCGATCTCGTCCGGGGCCAGCGTCGTCAATTGCGTGAAGGTTTTGGCCGCCTCGTCGTACTGTGCCTGCCGGTACTGCATCAGGCCCAGGCGCTGCAAGGCGTCGTGATTATCGGGCTGAATGGCAAGCGCGCGGCGATAAGCGTCTGCCGCCTTCGCCAATTTGCCCTGGCGTTCCAGCGCCAGCCCCTGATTGAAAAGCGGGCTATATTGTTTCGGGTCGAGCGCGACCGCTTTCTCGAACTGCGCGAGCGCCTCGTCCAGTCGCCCCATGTCGAACAGCGCCTCGCCCAGCGCCTCGCGAATGGCATAACTGCCCGACGCGATCTGCGCGGCGTGGCTCAGGGCCGTTCGGGTCGTGTTCCAGGCCGCAGCCGCCTGCGTCTTGCCCGCTGCCGTCGCTGTATTGGCCTTCTGCGCCACGCCCTGCGCCGCCAGACCCAGATTGAGCCAGAAACTGGCGTTGTCCGGGGCCAGTTCCGTCGCCCGCGCATAGGCCGTGACCGCCGCGCTCCCACTCCCCTGCGCCAGCAGAACGCCGCCCAGTTCGTTCTGGATGTAAGCGTCGTTCGGGTTCAGGGCTGCGGCGCGGCGATAGGCGGAGGCCGCTTCGGGCAGGCGCTTCATCTTGAAATATACGCTGCCCAGGTTGTACTGCGGGTCAGCGGACTTCGGCTGCAGGCGCGCGACGGTCTCGAACTCGCGCGCCGCCGCCTCGTAGCGTTTCAGGCCGTCATACGCGTTGCCAAGATTGAGGTGCGCGTCCGGGGCGTCGGGTTTGATTTTGACGGCCAGTTCCAGCGGCTCCAGCGCCTCGGCGTATCGCTGCTGCTGCAAATTCAAGAACCCGATCCAGTACAAAACCGTCGGGTCGTTGGGCGCGGACTTGCGGGCGACGGCGAACTCTTCCAGCGCGGCGTCCAGTTTTTTGGCTTTATACAGCGCGACGCCTTTGTCGAAATGCGCCTTGACGTCCTCTTGCGCGCGACCCGCCTGCGCGCTCGACAGCCCCCCGACCGTCAGCGCGAGACAAACCGCAAAACGCAGCCAGCGGAACGAACCCCTAAGTGCCATAGCGCGGCCTCTCCTTACAACAACACAGCAACATCACAATACTCCCAGCCAGTGCCGTTCCTGAACCCCAATTCCATTCCTCAATCCAACCGTCAAGTCGCATTCAGCCCGCGCTTCACGCGCCGGAGGGCGCTTCCATTGTAGCACTTGCGCCGCGCCTTTTTACCCTGTTCATTCTCCCTGTTCATTCTCCATGTCGTATCATCGCGGCAAGGTTGTGGCAAGTCGGTCGGCGGCGACTCAGCCGGACTCAGGTTCCCGTTTTTCCTCTTTTGCGCCCTTTGCGCTTTTTTGCGGCTAAAAAAGGTCGCCGTTTTTTGCGGCTAAAAAGTCTCCGCGTCGAAGTCAGCCGGGGGCGTCGAACAGTCGTCGGTAATCCGCGTCCGTGTCAATGTCGAGCGCGCCTTCGGAGAAATCCACGCGCGCGACGGTCGGCGCATGGCGCATGATGACGGCTCTGGCCCCTTCCGCGCCCGACAGACTGGCGAGTTCCCCGAACAGTTCGCGCGCGAACAGGGCCGGAACGCCCAGACCGCCGCCATACGCGCAGGCCGCAATCGGAGCCGCCGTCGTCTCGTACCTCTCGATCAGGGCGTTCAGCAGGGGGGAGGACACGTGCGGCTGATCGCACACCAGGAACAGCGCGGCGTCGAGATCAGAGGCGGGCGCATTTGCCGTCAGCGCGGCCAGCCCGACGCGGATGGAAGACGCCATGCCCGCCGCCCAATCCGGGTTTTCGGCCACAATAACCCCCGTCCCGGCGACTTCGGGCGCGATGCGCGCGGCGTGCGCCCCCAGAACGACCACGACCGGCGCGCAGGCCGACGCGAGGGCGGCGTTCACGACGCGGCGCAGGAGGGTCTGCCCGCCGACCATCAGCAGCTGCTTCGGGCGGCCCAGGCGCGTGGATGCGCCCGCCGCCAGAATTACCGCGCCGACAGCGGGCATACCGGCGTCTCCGCAATTGGCGCGTTTCCATCCAGCCCATCCAGGCCCGTCGGCGCGACAATCACAGTCGGGGCGTGAATCGGCGCGCGGCGATCCCGCAGGAAGCCGCCCGCATGTCCGGCCAGAACCGTTTGAATCTCGGCCACAATCGAAAGCGCGATCTCGTCCGGCGTTTCCGAACCGATGTCCAATCCGGCGGGACTGTGCAGACGCTCCAATTCCGCCTGCGTGGGCGAGTATCCCGCCGCGTCCAGTTCGTCCAGCAGCCGCTCGGCGCGGCGGCGCGGCCCCAGCAGGCCGATGTAGGCGAGGGGCGAGGGCAGCAAGCGCCGCAGCCATTCCCCGTCGCGCTGCACATTGTGGGTCATCACGACGGCGACGGTGCGCGTATCGAAAGCGAACGGCGGGCGGAACGTTTCGGGGGCCGCCGTCACCAGCGCGTCGGCGGTCGAAAACCGCGCCGGTTCCAGCCCCTCGGCGCGCTCGTCCACAACCGTCGTCTGCCAGCCTAATTGCCCGGCGAAGCGGGCGAGCGGCGCGGCTTCCGGTCCGGCCCCGCACAGCAGCAGCGAGACCGGGGGAACCAGCGCTTCCAGCATAATCTCCGCCGCGCCGTCCGCATGGACATACGTTTTCACGAACGCGCGCCGGTCGGTCAGCAGCGTCCGGGCGTCTTCGGCGACCGCCTCGGTCAGCCAGGCATCGGCCAGAGGGTTCAACGCGGCCCCGGCTTCGTCAACGGCCAGACGGTCGCCCGGTCGCGCCTGACAAGCCCCCTCGACGCGAAACACGGTCGCCAGCGCGCCGGGCAGACGGTTGGCGTAACACGCGCCCACGAAATCCAGCGGCCCGGTCAGGAAAGTCGGGAAAATCGAACCGGGCGTTGGATCAGACGAGGCGGGCGCGCAAAGCCGCTCGATGAGAAGCCCGACCCGCCCGGTGCAGCCCAGCTCGAACCACACGTCGCCGTTGGAGCGCGAATCATAGATGACGCAGCGCGGCTCGCCGGACGCCATAACCTGTCGGGCGCGCTCGGCGATGTCGGCTTCCAGGCAGCCGCCGCTGATGGCCCCGATGCGCGTCCCGTCCGGCAGGATCAGCATTCGCGCGCCCGCGCGCCGGTAGGTCGAGCCTTCCGCTTTGACGACGGTCGCCAGCGCCATCGCCCCGGCGTCCGGCTTGAAATCACGAACGGTTTGCAGGATAGCCCGCAGTTCTTTCATGCTTATGTTCCCTGCGCGTCGTTTCGCTGTCCGCGCCACCGCTTCCTGCCTGAAGAGAATGAGCGGCGGGCTGTGAAAATCTCGCCCGCCGCCCGAAGTCTTGTGAGAACTGTTACTGTGAGAGTGTTGCGCCTGTTTGTTCGGCATTGACATTTCCTTGCGGAATGCCCATAATCATGAACCCAAAAGGTCTTGACATCACAACCTTTTGGGTTTATGGTGTATACTACCCCTGTAAGCAAATAGAATACATTTGTGTACTTCTTGGAAAGGAGCCGTCATGAATACAACTTCCTTACTCGGTAAAGGCGTTTATAGTGTACCAGAAGCGGCTCGTATTGTTCACGCAAGCCCAAGGAGCGTGCGCCGCTGGATTTCAGGCTACGAAACACAGGGAACGGGGCGTATTTCGCCGCGAATATTGATGACGGAAGTTGTCAAAGTCGAGGGCGCGGAAGTCCTGACTTTTCAACAACTGATAGAGATACTGTTCATCAAACTGTTTCGCGAGCATAAAGTTTCTATGCCGACGATTCGCGCCGCCGCCAAGAGAGCGTCGGGGATGCTTGGAACTGCCCATCCTTTCGCGGTGGAGGGACTGCAAACAGACGGCAGCGCTATTTTTCATTTGAGCGCGGCGGATGTTTTCCAGGCGGCAGGCGACGACGAGCCAATTACCAAAAAGCAAATTGCCCAAGACTTGGCAAATGGACAAATGGTTCTCCTTGAGTTCGCTTTGCCTTACTTTCGTAAAATTGATTATGACAAGATGGAAGCGTCAAGGTACTGGCCGCTTGGAAAAGACAGGTCGGTTGTCATTGACCCTTCGCGATCTTTTGGGCAGCCGATTGACGCAAACAAAAAAGTGCCGACAAAGACGCTATATAAAATGTGCAAGAGTCGGAGTAATCCTCGCGGGGATGATCCTGAAACGGTTAGTAGGTGGTATGGAGCGCCCTTAAACTCCGTTTTAGATGCAATCGCCTTTGAGGAATCCTTGTCTCACAGGGATTAACGATGTATCTATTCGACGAGAATATAAGCCGCCATCTTGTTGAGTTCATGAAACATCTCGGCGTAGAAGCCTCGCACGTCGAAAGCGCGTATGGATTGGGCATTCTTGATGTGGAGTTCTTGCCGCTGATCAAGGATAGTGATACAATTCTGGTCACCGTTGATTACAATATGAAGTCATTTTCAGGTAAAGACGGACACGGAGCCATCTTGCGTGAAAACAACATAAAGGCGCTATTTTTGCCTAAGTCGTTTCTGCGTAGGCCGATTGGAATACCGGAAAGCGCATATCCCTCTATTGGTTGGGCGCAGTGTCTATGGATTTTACGTTACTGGCATGAGATTGACACCCAGGTCTCCCAGATGAAAAATTTATCTCTGGCGCAGATCAACGACCGAGGAAAGGTCGAACGAATTTAACGGAAAACCTGCGCCGAAAGCCAGCCTGCTATCCCTGACATTTTAGACTCCCTTCCTGCGAACGCTACGAACCCACATGGCGGCAATGCGTCTGAGGCTGAGAAGAGAGAATGCCGCAAGCGCGCCATCCGCGCCTTTACCTTAGAAGACGACTCGCCCCCGCCTCCCGCAGGAGCATGGCGGACGACAGTCGGAATGTTCGACGATGATCCGCTGATGAAAGAAATCGCGGAAGCGAACGCCACGCCAAAATAAAGAGCGTCCGCCCCGCCGCGCTCAAACCCAACATTCTACCAGACCCCGCCCGGATGCCCGCCCTGCCCGCGTTCGCGCCGCTGTTCGGCCCGCGCCACGTTCTGACGCTCCGCTTCCCGCTCCGACGCCGCCCGCGTTCGCTCGCCGACCTTCTCCCACCGTTCCCGCCGCCGCAAATAGTCCGGCTGCGTCATCCATTCGCGAAGGTCGCCCTCCCGGTAATGCCACCGACCGTGTCCCGGTTTCCGCCCGATCTTCAAGCCTTCCAACCGCCCCGTTTGCCGTAGTATGCGGATGCGCCCCGCGTCCACGCCCATCAGCGCCGCCGCTTCGTTCGCGTTTAGCCAGTTCCCGCCCTGGCCCGGCTGCGGGCTGTTGACCCGTCCCCGGTTCGCAAACGCGCCCTGTTTGTCGAGCCAGACGCCCTGCTCCCGCTTTTCCCGACCCTGTTCTGCGCTCCGCCTTCTGCCCTCCGCGCCTTTCAATGCCCGCGCTCGCCCGGCCTGCCAGGCCGGATCATCGCGTATCTGTTCCACAGCCCGCCGTGAAAACCACAGTTTCGACCCCCCTATCGCGGGCTTCGACTGGTAGCTGTACAATCTTCCGCGCGCCACTAGATTATATACAGACGCTTTGGAAGCGTCCAGCATCGCCGCCGCCTCTTTCACGTCGCAAAAGATTTTCGCCGCCTCGCCCTTCGCAAGGCGTTCCGTCTGCCGCTTGCCCCCGAATAGATCGTGTCGTTTCTTCCACTGTCGATAGAGTTGCTGCGTCTCCGCCCACGACTCCACCTCGGCCCGAAGCAGCAATGTTTTGCCGTACCTGCCGCTCGGCTGCCACATCTCAAGCCCATGCCGCCGCGCCCGCCGCCTTACGCTGCCGGAAACCATATTCAAAATAACTCCGGCCTTTCTCGTTCCAATCCAATCCTGCCCATCGTTCGGCCAGACAAACC
>JBBRNU010000094.1:0-10658 GCA_038230115.1 Chthonomonadales bacterium
ATCACGCACTACGGCGGCAAGCCCTGGGTCGGCGGCGTCCTGCTGGCAGGCTTCTCGGTCACGCAATTTATATTCTCGCCCATCTGGGGGCGCGTGTCGGATCAGCGCGGACGCCGCCCGATGATTCTGCTGAGTCTCATCGGCTCGTCTATCTCGTTTCTGGCGTTCGGGCTGGCTCCCAACCTGGTGATTTTGTTTCTGGCGCGCATCGCGGCGGGCATCCTTTCCGCCGCCAGCCTGCCGACCGCGCAATCCTACATCGCCGACGTGACGCCGCCCGACAAGCGCGCCAGCGGCATGGCGGTTCTGGGCGCGGCGTTCGGCATCGGCTTCGCGCTCGGCCCGGCGATTGGCGGTTTTCTGAGCCGCTATCAGGTCTTCGGCCTGCCTTCGCTTGCCACGCCCTCGCTCTTCGCGGCCCTGCTTTCTCTCGTCAACTTTATCTGGGCGTATTTCATGCTGCCCGAAAGCCTGAAAAAAGAGGACCGGGCCGTGAAGCGGCGGGAAAGCGCGCTCGACGTGTTTCCCGGCATCGCCCGCGCCCTGCGAAACCCCGACATCGGGTCGCAGCTGACCGTGTTTGCCTTTACAACCTTCGCGTTCACCGCCGTCGAATCGTCGTTTTCGTGGCTGGTGCTGCTGCGCTTCCGGGACGTTCTCAAGCGCGGCGCAATTCAGGCGTGGCAGACCGCGCACCCGGAGGCGCTGTTCACATCGCTTTCCCCAGCCCATCAGCAGGAACTCGTGGAGAAGGCGCAGACGGCGGCCAACAGCCGGGTCTTTCTTATCGTGGGCGTGACCGTCCTGATCACGCAGATCGCGGTCATCGGCGGCGTCGCGCGCAAGGTCGGCGAGAACCGCATGGTGATCATCGGCTCGCTGCTGCTGACGCTGTCGCTCCTGGGCATCGCGCTCGCGCCGACCTTGCTGCTCATCAACCTGCTGGCGGTCGGCATCGCGGTCGGCAACGGCTTCATGAACTCGTCGTTGAGCGCCTTGATCACGCAGTCGGCCAAACCGCAGGAGCGCGGCGCGTTGAGCGGCACGCAGCAAGGCTTGGGCAGCCTCGCCCGCATGATCGCCCCGCCCATCAACAACACGCTCGTGCAGACCAATCCGGCGATCCCATTCTTCGGCTCGGCGATCATTATGGGCGTGGCGTTCCTGCTCAGTCTGCGCTTGAAACCGCTTCAGGGCGCTCCTGACCCCGCCCATCCCGGCGCGTCAACGCCCCCGTTCCCTTCCGGCGCGCAAACCGTTCCGTCTCCCTCTGGCGCGGAGAACGCCCCGCGCAATGGTCACGCCGCGCCGGAAAGCGAAACGCCGACGGCTCCCGCGTCGAGGAAGCCGGGCCTGTAAAAGCCCTGTGTTAGAAGCGCCTTTGCGCCGAGCCTGTGCCGGGCCTATAAAAGACCCGGCAGGGAGGCTGCGCGCGCTTCGCTGGCCGTCCTCGCGGACGGGACACGTAGCACGGGCAAACGTTTCTTCCCCCTTGAGGACGCAGCGACATTTCACTGTGAATGTCTCTGCGTCCCCTCTGTGCCTCTGTGTCTCGGTGGTTCAAACTCCAATGCGCTAACTTATGGGCGCGAACGTCTTGGCGTCCGTGAGGACGCTTGGCGAACTTGTTCGCCTCCGTGCCGGGTCTTTTATAGCCCCGCACAAAGCCTCGGCCTCGCATCGCGCGCTACCGCTGCTGCAAAGCGCGGCGGGCTTGCAGGGCCATTTCGCCGTTGGGGAACAGGCGCAGCATTTCGGCGTAGGTCGCCTGCGCGTAAGCTTTGTTTTGAAAGGCGCGCTCCATCAGCTGCGCCAGCCGGAACAGGGCGGTCTCGCTGTCGGGCGCGGTCGGGGCCAGCTCGTACACGCGGCGGTACAAACGCGCGGCGTAATCGTTCGACGTGATCGCTTCCAATCGCGACGCCAGACGCAGGTAGAAAACCAGCGGCAGACCGCCCGTCGCCGGGGGAATGTGCAGCACGACGAGGGCGAGCCGTCCGGGATCGGCCTTCTCAATCAGCTGGCGGCTGTAATAGTTTAGATACTCCAGACAGCGAATGATTCTGCCGCTGCCGTATTCCATCGCGGCCCGCTCGCAGTACGCCATCACCAGTTCCATGTCCTCGGTCGGCTGCTGCAAGAGCGTTTCCAATTCCCGCACGTCCAGCAGGGAGTAATCCTTGACCTCGGCGCGCGTCGCCTGCACGACCGAAACCTCCTCGCTGTCGCGCCGCGTTCGCAGCAGGGCCACCAACAAAAATCCCATGCCTGCGCCGCCGATGTGCGCGAGATGGCCCACGCCGTCGCCGTTCTTCGTCAGCAGGGCCGTCAGGACGTCGAAGCCGACATACAGCATGACGACCCACCGCGCCTGCCACTGCATGGCCCGGATATACACGAAAATCCACCAGGCCACGCAAATCGCCGAATAGGGAAAGATGTACAGATACGCCCCGGCCAGCCCCATGATCGCGCCCGACGCGCCCAGCCCGAACCCCTCCGGGTGCAGAATGCCCCACGTCCAATCCTGCAGCAGACTGCCCGTAATCCCGGCGATCAGATACACCGCCAGAAATTTCGCCGGACGCAAACGCCCCTCGACCGACGCCCCGAACACCCACAAAAACAGCATGTTGCCAAGCAGGTGCAGCCACCCGGCGTGCAAAAACATCGCCGTGAACAGGCGCATCAGGCTGAATGTGTCGTGCGAAAGGGCGAAATTTTCGACGACTTCGCGCCGAATTTCCTGCGACTCGTCCATTGTCAGCAGGAAAATAACGCAGTTGGCGACAATCAACCCGATAGTGACGAAGGGGAAGTGATCGGGCGGGTTCTTGGCGCGGTAAGGGATCGGTAACACGGGCGGGCGTCCTTCCGAAAGGCTTGCCGAAGAGGAGACGGGCCGAAATCAAACCGGTAAAGTAAAGCGCGGCGCATACCTAATATATGTTATAGGCGTGTGTATAGTACGCACGGCAGGCGGCGGCGGGTTCATTGTATAGACGTTGAGCCGCGCCGTCAAGCGTCCGGCGATTTCCACGTTCGTTTCCACATTTCATTGTGACACGATTTGCGGTAAAATAAATGGGCGGGTCGGCCCGCAGAATTGACAGTTCCGCGCAGTTTGTGATAAACTTCACATAATCTGATTTCGATGGCTTCGATGTGGGAACGCGCGGGCGCGGGCAGGCGTAAACTGGCCGGAAGACGTCCGCGGCCCGCGAATGGGAACCGTCCGCGACAAGACGGCGGAAGGATGGCGCGTATGACAAGCAGTTACGTCCCGATTTTGATCATGATCGTGGTTTCCACCATTATTGCGGGCGCGATGGTCGGCGGCTCGTTCGTGCTGGGGCCGAAAAAGCCCACGCCCTACAAAAGCGCGCAGTATGAGTGCGGAATGACCCCGGTCGGCACGGCCCGCGAGCGCTTCCCGATCAAGTTTTATCTGATCGCGATGCTGTTCATCATCTTCGACATCGAGACGGTTTTCCTCTATCCCTGGGCCGTCACCTATCGCGGTCTGGGGCATTCGCTCAAAGTCTTTTCGCTGGCGGAAATGGCGGTTTTCGTCGCCATTCTGTTCGTCGGCTATTTCTATATCATCGGCAAGGGCGCGCTGGACTGGGACGAAAGCGAGCAGGCCAAAAACCTCGACGTGATTACGCCCGAAGTCAAGGCTCCGCGCGCCGCCCTGCGCTACGGCAACGAGAAGTCCGGCGCGGTCACGCTGAGTCCGGTCACGCGGGGCGCCCTCTCGTATGGCGCGGCCTCGCAGGAAGAGGGCATCACGCCGACCGGCGGGGCCGACCCCGAAGCCAGCGGCGCGGTTACGAACGTAGGGAGGAAGTAAGTCCCATGACTCAGGCCATCGTTCCCACGCCCGATCAAGAAGTCGCCCCCCCCGCCGAGCGGGTGGAAGTCACAAAAATCCGCGCGCAGTTCCCCGACGCCATTCTCAACGTCAACACGTTCCGGGGCGACACGCGCATTCTGGTTCGGCGCGAACTCATCGCCGACATCTGCCGGTTTTTGCGCGACGACCCGGAACTGCAGTACAACTTTCTGTCGGAATGCCTGGGCGTGGACTACCTCGATTATCGCGACGACTACCGCTACGAGGTCGTTTATAACCTCTATTCCCTGCCCTACGTCAAAGACGGCGCGCAGGTCGGCAAGAACCACCGCATCTATCTCAAGGTTCCCGTGCCGGAAGAAGACCCGACGGTTCCGAGCGTGACGGCCATTTATCCCGGAGCCAACTTCCCGGAGCGCGAGATTTTCGATATGTTCGGCGTGCGCTTCAGCGGGCATCCCGACCTGCGCCGTATCCTGATGTCGGACGATTGGGTCGGCCACCCGCAGCGCAAGGACTTCCCGCTGGGCGGCGAGCGCGTCCAGTTTCCGGGCGGCAAATACGGCCCCGCCGTCGGCGAAGTCCCGATCCAGCATCCCGGCGAGTCGTTTTATGGGCGTACCGGCGACGTGCAGGGCGAGTCCTACACGCGCATCCGCATTCCCGCCCCCGACAAAGGCATGGGAACCGAGCTGCCCCCGCCCCGCAAGCCCGGCGAATGAACTGGCCGCGCGTGCGTCGCTGGAGCGTGGGCATTGATTGTGCATTGATAAGGATGTTATCATGGCTATTGACAGCAGACGGCTGGATGAACTGAATACGGCCTCGACCGTCGCGCAGGGCGTGCAGATTGACGCCCTCGACGACCAGACGATGGTCGTGAACATGGGGCCGCAGCACCCCAGCACGCACGGCGTGCTTCGCATCGTCCTCGAACTCGATGGCGAAGTGATCGTGCGCGCCACGCCGCACATGGGCTACGTGCATACCGGCATCGAAAAAGAACTCGAATTCCAGACCTACATGAAAGGCGTCACGCTTACCGACCGGATTGATTACGTGGCGTCCCTCCTGGAAAACTCCGCCTACTCGCTTTCGGTCGAGAAACTGCTGGGCATCGAGCCGCCGCCGCGCGGTCAGGTTCTGCGCGTCATGCTGATGGAAATGGAGCGCATCGCCAGCCACCTGGTCTGGCTCGGCACGCACCTGCTCGACATCGGCGCGATGACCGTTTTCTTTTACGCCTTCCAGCAGCGCGAAAAAATTCTCGATCTCAAGGAGATGCTGTCGGGCGTCCGCATGATGACTTCGTGGATCGTGCCGGGCGGACTGCGCGGCGACACGCCTGAAGGCTGGGTCGAGCGCGCCAAAGAGTTTGTGGATGGTTTCCCCCGCGCGATGGACGAGATTGAAAACCTGCTCAACGCCAACCCGATCTTCCGCGACCGCACGCAGGGCGTCGGCACAATCGGCATCGAGGACTGTCTGGCGCTGGGCGTCAGCGGCCCCACCCTGCGCGCGGCGGGCGTAGCCCACGACGTTCGCAAGGCCGAGCCGTACTGCGGCTACGAAAATTACGACTTTCATATCCCGGTCGGGGAATTCAGCGACGTGTACGACCGCTTCCGGGTTCGCATGGCCGAGTTGCGCCAGTCCCGCGAACTCATCAAGCAATGCCTGGAGAATTTTCCGTCCGGCCCGATCAACGTGAGCGACCGCAAAATCGTGCCGCCGCCGCGCGCCGAACTCGACAACAGCATGGAAGCGGTCATTCACCACTTCAAATTGTGGACGGAGGGCTTTCATCCGCCGGTCGGCGAGGCGTATGTCCCGATCGAGACCGGGAAGGGCGAAATGGGCTTTTATATTGTCAGCGACGGCACGAACCGACCCTACCGCGCGCACCAGCGCCCGGCCTGCTTTATGAATTTGCAGGCGCTGTCGAAGATGTGCGAGGGGCGTCTGCTCGCCGACGTGGTGGCGATCATCGGCAGCATTGACATCATTCTGGGCGAAATTGACCGTTAGAGCCTCTTCGCTACTTTGCCCTGAACGCGCATTGAAGCCGGTTGCAGCCAAGTTGAAACGAATCTGACAGGCCCGCTCGCAGCAACTTGTGCGAAGCTGGGCCGCCGACAATTGACCATCGAGGGAATTCATGTCCAGTTCGAATCCGATCTCCGGCGGGCCGCGCGAACCGCTCGCCATGCCCGCCAAAGAGCCGCGCTTTTCGCCGCAGGCCCTCGCCGAACTCGAAGAAATCGCCTCGCATTACCCGGAGCGCAAAGCCGCCTGCCTGCCCGCGCTCTGGATTGCGCAGCGCGAATACGGCGGATTTCTGACGCCCTCGGCTATTCAAGAGGTCGCCGACCGGCTCGACCTATCGTTTCAGGAAGTGGAAGGCGTGGCGACGTTCTACACGATGTACAACCTGCGCCCGCGCGGACGGCATCACCTGGAAGTCTGCACCTGCCTGACCTGCGCCGTCATGGGGGCGTATGACCTGGTGCATAAGCTGGAACACGAATTGGGCGTCGGCATCGGCGAGACGACCAAAGACGGCGAGTTCACGCTTTCCGAGGCCGAATGTCTCGACTTCTGCGGCGCGGCGACCGTCATGCAGGTCGGCGACAAGTATTTCACCAATCTGACCGCCGACAACGTGATGTCTCTGATTGACCAACTGCGCGGCAGCCCGGATTACACGCCCGCCAAGCTCGCCGACGCGATTGTGAAAATCCACGTTCCCGGCGCGAGCGAAGCGACCGCAGGCAGTTTCAAACCGGAAGACCTGCGCCTGCCGCCCGGCCCGATGCTCTAAAAGGTCGCTGGGCAAAGCAGAGGAGGCGCGTGAAATCTACCGCTGATAGTTATTTCGCCGCCGCGCTGGAACATATTGCAACCGCCCGACAATTGCATGAGGCGGGCGATTACTATCTGGCGCATTATCTTGCCGGGCTTGCCGTCGAATGTAGGTTGCGGGCTTACCTTCGCAATGCCGAAAGGTTCGATGCAGACCACAATGTAGATCAGCTCGCGCAGAAATCGGGCTTTTATAATATTGTTCCGTTGTTTCAGCGGGAAACTTATGGCGTGAAGTTTTTTGAAATCAATCGCCGCTGGCGAAGCGCTCACCGCTACTTCACTGCCACCAAAGTGCAGGGATATTTATTTTCGGTAAGCGCGGAAGCGGGAGCGAAAGGCGACCTGTTCAAAAACAGCAGTCGAACACTGCTCAACCTGTCGCTTGAGATAATCAACCTCGGAGAACTAAAATGGCGGGGGTAGTGACGAGCCTGGAAGAAAGAGTGAGCGCGGTTCTGAACCAGCGGTTTCACGTTCACGCGATGGACGTTCACCGGAATTCCGAGGCCGAGCGGATCAGCGGGCGCATCGTAACGTCTGATTTCGACGGGATGCAGCAGATTGACCGACAGCGCGTGGTGCATAATGCCCTGCGCGACGCGCTTGGGGCGGATTCCGACGGAGTTTCCATTATTTTGACGTTCACGCCGGACGAGTACGAGGCGCTGCGAGAAGATTAGAATTGAACGCGGCGGTTTGCGCGTCTGCGCCGTAAGCAGGCGTTTGAGCCGTTTTAGCGCTGGCGCGGGAGTTCACACAACATGGCAATCAAAAATCTACTGTTCGCCAATCGCGAAGTGCAGGACATCGAAAATCTCGACGTGTACGAGGCGCATGGCGGGTACGCGGGCCTGAAAAAAGCGGTCGCGATGGAGCGGCAAGCCGTGATTGACGACGTGAAAGCGTCGGGCCTGCGCGGACGCGGCGGCGCGGGCTTCCCTACCTGGATCAAATGGAACGGCCTGCCTAAAAACTACGACGGCCCGCATTACGTGGTCTGCAACGCCGACGAAGGCGAGCCGGGAACCTACAAAGACCGCGAATTGATGCTGAAGCTGCCGCACCTGATGGTGGAAGGCATGGCGATTGCCGGGTTCGCGACCTCCAGCAAAGTCGGCTACGTCTACATTCGCGGCGAATACGTGGAACCGGCCCTGCAAGTCCGCAAAGCGATTGATCAGGCCTACAAAAAAGGCTATCTGGGCAAAAACATTCTGGGAGTCGCCGGGTTCGACTTCGACCTGCACATTCATCTGGGCGCGGGCAGCTACGAGTGCGGCGAAGAGTCGGCCCTGATGAGCAGTCTGATGGGCGAGCGCGGCAACCCCCGCCTGAAGTTCCCCCATGCCCCCCTGCCGACCGTTTCCGGCGTCTGGAAATCCCCCACGCTCATCAACAACGTCGAAACCTTCTGCGCGGCGGCAAAAATTCTGGACATGGGCGGCGCGGCCTACGCCAGTTTGGGAACCGAAAAGAGCAAGGGAACGAAAATTATTTCGGTCAGCGGGCATATCGCCAGGCCCGCCAACTACGAGATCGAGATGGGAACGGCCCTGCTGGAATTGATAGACCTCGCGGGCGGCGTGACCGGCGGCAAACTCAAGGCCGTCATTCCCGGCGGCTCGTCCGTGCAGATCATGCCTACCGACAAACTGGCCGCCATCAATCTCGACTACGAGTCCTGCCAGGCCAACGGAACCCTGCTCGGTTCGGGCGGCTTCATGGTCTTCAACGACAAAACCGACATCGCCCTGCTGATGAAGCGCACGGCGGAATTTTATATGCACGAGTCGTGCGGCAAATGCACGCCCTGCCGCGAAGGGACGCGCTGGATTTACAAAATCCTGGACCGCATCACGTCTGGGGCCGGGCAGAATGGCGACATTGACCTGCTGCTCGACGTGTGCAGCCAGATTGACGGACGGTCGTACTGCGGGTTGGGCGACGCCGCCGCATGGCCGATAGTCGGCGCAATCAAGGCGTTTCGCGAGGAATTCGAGTTCTGGATCGCCAACAAGCGCTCGCCGGTCGGCCCGAACCATGTCCCGCCCGCGCCCGAAGTCCTCAACCCGCTCCTGACGCTGACAGCCGCGTAAGCCCGCGCAAATGAAGAGACGACCGGTGGAAGAAAAAGCGCAAGAACAAAAAGTCTCTCGCAATGATTTACCGCCTCGCGCCGGGAATGACCTGATAGGTCTTCGCAATTTCAGAGCGCGCAGAGCCTTCTTGAAAATCTAAATGAAGTTTATGCGGACGAACTGGACGAACAAGATCAGGCTTTGCTGCAAGGCGCGCGTCGCAAGTTTCGGCATATCGTAGAGTAATGGTAGTGCAGCAGGGGGATATTTTCTGGTGAAGGGTGATTGACCAATTGCGCCAACTTGTGAGCCTTGCGAGCCGATGACCGCTGAAGATATCCTTCGCGACGCCACAGTACGAATGGGACTTGAACAAGCGTGGATTGATTCGCAGCCAGGCGTTACGGGCGGGCATGAGACGGGCGGCTTTATTGTTCTGGAAAATACTGGACAATTCGGCATCGTTCGATGGTCAGACGGAAAGCAGGATACCGTTTCTGTTCCGTCGCATCCTGGTGGTAAAGTAAACGGGCTTGATATTGCCGCCACGTTTCATACACATCCGAACACCGGCAGCGATTACATTCAGGAGCCTAGTGAAACCGATAAGCGGGCAGTACGCGATGATCCAAATTTGAAAACTGCAGAATATGTAGGCGAGTTCGTCATTTCCGCACGGCAAATCTATCTCATCGCGCCGACAGGGCAGATACATGAAATCGGTGACACGCTTTCCGTTTTCAAAGGAAGACTCTGATATGGCCTTAACAATGACAGTGGACGCCCTGCGTGACGATCTGGCAATCTCGCTGGCCTGCGCGCTGGCGGCGGCAAACCAGAAAGCGCGAGAAATTGGTCTGGAACTTGCCGACTGCCTTGTCACCGTGACGCAGGAAACAGCGGAAGACGATTCACTTTGGCGCGTGCATTATGGCCCCAAAGCCTATATCGGACGGCGCGGCGGGGATTTGGTTATCGAGATAAACGGCAGCGACGCCAGTATCAAACGAGTCCTGCGCGGACAATAGAACGCGCACTGCCAGCGAATGGCAGCCGGGGAATTGTCATGCCGCAAACACACAGGTCACAATTTCGTGCGTCGCTGGAAATGGTGACTAACGAAACGCAGGATATTGAATTGATTGCGCCGACCGATGCCCGCGCGCCCTTTATCTCGGTCAACTCGGCGCGCGTCAGTGGCGCGGCCTGCTTTGCAGGAACCCATGTCCCTATCCAACATCTATGGGACTATCTGGAAGCCGGAGAGCCGCTGGACGAATTTCTGGAGGGGTTTCCGGGCGTCGCCCGCGAACCGGCGGTCGGGACGCTTGAAAGCGCTTTCCGCCAACTGATGGCAAGCCTGCCGAAAACGTGAAACCGCTTCCGAACTATGACCTGAGACTGGCGCGGATTTCCGGCATAAATACGGTACACTAGACGCGAACCGGCGGACAGCATGGCGAACCCGACGCAAAACGCCCGCCGCCACGCCGCAAGGATAACGAGGCTCATGGCTGATACGAGTACGCCCAGCACGAAATTGACCCAGACCGAACCGTCCCTGAACCCGCCGACGACCGAGATGGTCAACATCAAAATCAACGGCGTCGCGCTGCAAGTTCCCAAAGGCGAGAACATTATCGAGGGAGCCAAGCGCATTGGCGTGGACGTGCCGTTCTTCTGTTACCACCCGCGCCTGTCAAAAGGCGACGCCGCCAACTGCCGCATGTGTCTGGTCGAGGTGGCGACGACGGGGCCGGACGGCTCGGTTCGCAAGATGCCCAAGCCTCAGACCGGCTGCACTCTGCCCGCGTCGGAAGGGCTGGTCATCGAAACCGACACGCCCAGCATCGTGAAAG
>JBBRNU010000095.1:0-10653 GCA_038230115.1 Chthonomonadales bacterium
AACAGGTCGCGAACGCGGCTTGCGCCGACGCCGACGAACATCTCCACGAAGTCGGAACCCTAAATATGGAAGAAAGGCACGCCCGCCTCGCCCGCAACGGCCCGCGACAGCATGGTTTTGCCGCAGCCGGGAGGGCCGAGCAGCAGAACGCCCTTGGGAATTTTCGCGCCGAGCGCCTGAAACTTCTTGGCGTTTTTAAGGAACTCGACGATTTCCTGCAACTCCTGCTTGGCTTCGTCCACGCCCGCCACCTCATCGAAGGTGACTTTCGGGACGGAATCGGTCATGCGCTTGGCTTTGCTGCGCCCGAAATTCAGCGCCTGGTTGCCCCCCGACTGCGCCTGCCGAATGAACAGGAAGTAGAAAATCACCAGAATCGCCAGCGGAAACAGCACGGCGGACAAAATCGCCTGCATCGTGTCGCTGAGAACGGGATGCTTGAACTCGAAGTTCACGCTTTTGGAGTGCAGCAAATCCACCAGTTTGCTTTGCGCGTCCGAGGAACCGGGCGGCACGACAAGAAACTGCTTGTTGTCGCCGCCATTCCCCTCTTTTTCACGCAACTGCCCAACGATTTCGTCCTTTTGAAAAATGACTTTCTCGATGGACGCCGGGTTCGTATCAATTTTTGCCAGGAACTGCTGGTACGTGAGCGTCTGCGAAGACCCGCTAAATTTCTGCACGAAGGGCGAGTTGAACAGAGCGATGATCAGCGCAACCACAATGATCCCGACCAGAATCCGAGAGCTGTTATTTCCGGTCTTCAAAGACAACCTCCTCCACCGCCGCAGGCTTGCGGCGCGGGCCGTTCAACAATTCCTAACAGTATAGCATACAAACGTACCGGCGGAACGGGCTTTGCCAGACCGTCGGTTTGCAATTCATGAAATTCCATTCTCGCCGCGCGGGTCAGGTCGCGAACCGGGCGCGGGTCAGGCCGGGGCGTCGTTCGCTTCGGCGGCTGGCAGGGGAAACGCGCGAACGCACAGCAGGCTCTCGGGGGAATCGTCCAGGTTCGCCGCACGCAAATTCGCCTCCGACAGCGCGCTCTCCTCTACCTGTACGCCAATTACGGCCAGAATGCGCCCGCTGCCGCCGCAATCCACCAAAACCGGGCAACGAGGTCGTTCCAAGACCGGAATTTTGCGGTCGGTGAACACGTCCTGAAGTTTCTTCCCGCCATTCACGCCGCGCGGTCGCATCCGGTCGCCGGGTCGCCATGAGCGCGCCAGCAGGGGCAAGGTCAGCGTTCCACAGTCGAAAACAGCCTGCCAATCTTCGCCCGCCGTCATCGCCTGCCAGTCCGCCAAGCGCGCCGTCCCGTTCACTTCCGCATTTTCATCTGCATTGGCCTTGCCCGCAAGGAATGCCGTCTCGATTAGGACGCCCGCAGCGGGCAGTTCGGTTCGGCCCGGCGTAGTCAGGAGTTGTTCCCAGGGCAGGAAACTCGCGGCGATGGGCTTGCGCTCAATCGTGATTGCGTCCCGGTCGCGCCGCACGCGCACAGTCTCCGCGCCCTCGCCGGGCAAGTCGAAGGCCGGGTTCGGGCTGTCCGGGCTGAAGTGAAGCGCCTGCTCGACGGCTTCGAACCCGATGCCGTGTAAATGCCCGCGAACCTGCGTGATCGCCTGCCGGATCGCGCGCCGCTGCAAGGCGACGGGCAGGCGGGCCAATTCTGTGCGGTCGAAGCGAACCTGCGCTTCCTTCCAGGCCGCGCTGATTTCGGGCAGCGCCTGCCGGGTCAATTCTTCCAGTAGGGCATTATCGGCAGCCAGCAGGGTCGTCATGCGGGTCAGGGCGTCGTCGAGGCCATGATTGTAGTACGCCCTCAAGTGGGGAAGCAGTTCCGCGCGCAGGCGATTGCGCGCATAGGCGAGATTGACGTTTGAGGCGTCGCGGCGCGGGCGCAAATCATGCCGCGCGCAGTAGGCCTCGACTTGAGCGCGCGTCACATCGAACAGGGGGCGAACCAACGGCGGCGCGCTCGCCGGGAATCCGCACAAGCCTTCCAATCCCGCGCCGCGCAGCAGATTTAGCAGAACGGTCTCGATATTGTCGTCGCGCGTGTGGGCGAGGGCGATGCGGTCGGCCTGGTAACGCGCGGCAACCCGCCGCAGGAATGCGTGCCGGGCGGTGCGCGCCGCCTCCTGCAGCGAGATATGCGCGCGTTTTCGCAGCCCGGCGACATCGGCCCGCTCGCTTTCGCAGGGCAGGCCAAGCCGCGCCGCCAGTTCTGCGACAAAAGCGGCGTCGCCGTCCGAGTCTTCCCCGCGCAGGCCATGATCGAGATGCGCCACGATCAAATTCAGCCGCCACTCGTCGCGCAGACTGTGCAGGGCGTGCAGCAGCGCGGTCGAATCCGGCCCGCCCGACACGCCTACCACGACCGTTCGCCCCGGCGCAAACAGGCCGCAGCGTTCCGCCGTCGCGCGCAAGGTATCGCGCAGGTTGTCGGCGTCGGGGCGAATGTCGGCAGGCGGGGCTTTTCGGCGGGGCATCGGCGGGCGTCTCCTTGCCCGCTCATTGCACGGCGAGCCGCCGTTTTTCCTGCCCGGCCCGCCCTGCGTTCCAAACCTCCGCCCAATCCCACAGGACACGGACGCAAAGAACCCTTCGCGCCGCGCCGTCTGCCAACTTCTTCGTCATGCCGCCGGTAATCAATGGCGCAAATAATGGCGCAAATTCGGCAAATGCAAAAACGCCCGCCGCGTGAAAAACTTCACACCGCGACCGTGTAATTTTACACTTGTTTGAACGGGTTATCTGCGACATACTGTTCTGTCTCCCTGACCGCTCGCCGCGAATTTCGGTTCGCGCAATTTTTCGATGGCAAAACTTATGCGCTTACAAACCTTTCCTGGCGCGGCGACGCGCCGGAAAATGACTAATGGAGGACGGTAAGAACCACGATGAACAAATCCATGAAGATTGGCTTCGGATTGAGCCTGCTTTTGGGCCTGACGACCCTCCGCGCCGGGGCGCAGCCGCCCCCGCCCGACTTCGACGCGATGACAAGGCAGGCCATTCAAAAAAGCCTGCCGCTCATTCAAAGCGCCGCGACCGGGTTCAGCGCGCAAACGAAATGCGTCTCCTGTCACAATCAGTCCCTGCCGCAAATGACGCTGGCGACAGCGCGACAGCGCGGCTTTGCCGTAGACGAAAAGCAGGCGCGGGCGCAGGACGCGCAGGTTTACGCGACGTTTCTGCGCGCCAAGCCCTTGCTGCAAGCCGCCTCGAAAAGCAAAGAGGCCGAAAAGCAGCTCGACCACATCACGGTAGACCCGGCGGTAACGATGGGCTACATGATGGCGGGGCTGGCGGCGAGTCGGCAGAAACCCGACGACCTGACCGGTCTGATGGCGCGCTACGTGGCGCAAAAACAGGACCTATCGGGACGCTGGTCGGTGCATACGGCCCGCCCGCCGATGGAAGGCAGCGAGTTCGCCGTGACCGCGCTCAATCTCCACGCCCTGCAAACCTACGCGGCGTCTGAGGCGGAAACCGACGCGCGGGTTGCGAGAGCGCGAACCTGGCTGCTCGCCGCCACGCCGCGCAATACGGAAGACAAAACGTTTCGCCTGTTCGGGCTGCGCTGGGCGGGCGCGGACAGCGCGGCGATTGCGAAAGCGACCGAAGACCTGCTGGCCGATCAGCGCGACGACGGCGGCTGGGGACAATTGCCCGCGCTGGCGAGCGACGCCTATGCGACGGGCGAGGCGCTGGTCGCTCTGCACGAAGGGGGCGCAATGCCGACGACCGATTCGGCCTATCAGCGCGGCAGGTTCTTCCTGCTGACGACGCAGGCGAACGACGGGTCGTGGTCTGTGCCGAAGCGGGCCGTCACGGTACAGACCTATGTCGAGGCGGGCTACCCGAACAAAAACGCGCAATTCATCTCGATGAGCGGGGCGTGCTGGGCGACGATGGCCCTGCTGCATTCGGTGGACGCGTCCCCGGCGACGGCGGCAGTCAAGACCGCTCCCGCCCTCCCGACGAAAATAGCCGCCGCGAAGCGCGCGTCTTCCCGGTAACGCTCGCGCCATAAAAACGGCAAGCGCAACCGCGATTGCGCGCGAAAACGTGCGCGGCCTCCCCATTGCGGCGCGGCGCTATTCCACCGCACGAAAAAACCGAAACGGGCCTTTCTTCCAGCGAACACGCATCGTTGAAAGGGAGGCCCATTTTTTGCCGTTTGTCAAATCGCTAGTTCCGAACATCGGTCCCGGCGCAAACCGACCGCGTATTCCCTTTGTGAAATTTAGCGCATTCTTTTTTGCCAGAGGTATCTTCTCATTTTGCCATTTTCAAGTTATCGCGATGCCATATATTTGAAATTTATAATATTTTTTCGCTTTCGCCCTTGACGTTTTCTTCCGACCCGTGTTACACTTGGGGTGGTAGAGACCACTGCGCTTCGCAATCTACAAGCATCGAACTTTCCTACTCCACTGCACTTTCCACTGTAGACAACCTGATCGCATCGTTCTTACGGGCTTCGCGCAACGCAGGGTTCGCGCAATTCTTTCTTTTTGCAGGGCCACTTGTTTTCGCTTCGGCTGACAGCGCCTTCGAGGGAAAAACGATGTCTCCAAAAGAGTCTCTGTTCCATAGGATTCGCCGCAACAAGCCTTTGTCGCGCCTCCTCGTTCTGAATGGACTGCTGCTTGTTTTGCTCATCCCCGCGCTCATTTTGCTGCCGAGCGACCCGCTCATCGCGGCGCGCTTGCAGTCCCTGCTTCATCCTGCGCCGAGCGTACCCCATATGCAGTTCAATCCCGACGCGCAGGCGCGATTCGATCTTCCGCTTGGAATTCAAATGCCGGAAGTCAGCGCGGGCGCGGTCATCCGCAAGCAGACGCCCTTTTCCAGCAAGGGCTACCTCGTTGTCGGATTGGGGGACTGCGCCGCCTGTATTCGCTTCGACTTTGCCAAGTGGCAGCGGGACGCGGCGAAACGACACGTTCCGCTCATCGGCTTCACCAGCGCCACCCAAGAGCAGCTCGCCGCGTATCGGCGGGCCGAAAAACCGCGCGTCCCTATTTTCATGGACAAAGGCAACCTGTTCAATACCAGTCTCAACAGCTACTGGAGCGGGCGCGTCTTTTATTTCGACAAGGACTGGCGGCTGCGTTGGCGCATGGAAGGTTTTTCGAACGTTTACAGCCTGGAACAGCAGCCCGACCTACCTAAGATTTTGAAAGAAACCACATGAAAGCGCACACCCGTTCGGCGTTCACCCTTCTGGAGATGGTCATCGTCGTCGGCATCATGCTGGCGCTCGCCACCCTCATTTTCGCCACGCTCGGCCCGGCCCGCGAAAAGTCGCGCCAATCCGTGTGCGCCTCGAATATGCATCAGTGGGGCAAAGCCTATGCCATGTACATCGCCGATTGGGACGGACAAGACCCCGTCAAAGGCGTTCCACTGACCCGTTATCAGTTGGGCCTGCCGCCCAAAACACTTCAGTTTTTCGAAGCGTACCGCCTGCTGCCAGTTGCGCGCTGCCCAAGTATGCACTATTCCGACATAAGGGAGGAACGTCTCATCCCGATCATTAGTTATGAGATTGCCGCAGACCCCATAGGACCGGGCGCTCCAGAATACCCTAAAACTGTCGCCCACTATGGCCCGGAACTACCTTTGCTGGTCTGCTTTATGCATAACGCCAATACGGACTTTGGAAATCAGCCTACTTGGGCGACCAAGCGCCTCCAAACGCTGCGTATCAATCAGCAACTGGATTTCCGTCAGATTCCGGTACACGGTTCCCTCTGGTGATACAATGCCTAGTTTTGCATTCTACGAGGAGAAAACGTCATGAAGCATCTCAAGTCAGTCTTGCAACTGCTCGTCTGCATGGTCGTCAGCATTTGCCTTCTGCGTCCGCTTGCGGCATGGGCGGGGGCGTCGGCGCATTGCTACAGCTACAGCAATTCCGATCACTGTGACATGAACACCCATTGTTCGGTCCTGCGTAAGACTGAAGATGATTACTGCAAACGTCTCTGTTTCACCGGTGAGTACGGATGTTGCAGTTATCATCTCAAAACTCAGGTATGGAGCAACGCTGGCGGCCCATGTCCCTGCGCTGGCACACAGGCGGGTTACACCGTAGACATCACGAAAGACACGTTCACGCCCGGCTCGGCTTGCTTTGCGTCTGGAAGCACTCACCCGTCTGAATGCTCCGTTGACACCCTAGAGGGAAGTTGCCGGTAGTCGGGCAGGTCATCAACGCTTCGAGCAGGCGTTCCGTTCGAGAAACGCCTGCTCGCGCGGTTTGCAGGAGAAAGGCAATGCCTAAAGTGAATGCGGGGCGGCGCGCCAAAATTGTGACACTGTCCCTCTTCGGCGCGCTTGTCGCTTTCTTTGTCTGGTGGCTTGTGTTTCGCGCGCCTTCTCCCGATGAGGTGGCGCAAACTGCGACCCAGGCGCTGGCGAAAGGCGACGTGGAAACCCTGGTCGCTCTGACCTTGCCGGAAGAACGGGAGAAACTCAACCTGACGCCCAGGAGAGTACGCGCCATGCTGACCGAAACCTTTTACGCCGACGGACTGCCCGGCCCGCTTCGCGTCAAGCGGACGCAGGAACACCCGGTTGACCAGTTCTGTTACGAAATCACCCCGGTCAACGGCAAGACCGATTTCAAAGGCAGAGTGTATCCCCTGACAACGATGATAACCCAGCGCCCGGACGGACGCTGGTACTTGCCGCTCGGCTACCTCTTGCTGAACACTTGCAACCTGCCGAACCAGGACGATGCCACCTATCCTGCGCGGGTTCGTTTCCGGGCGCTGGCGCGTCGCTATGGCATCAAGGGGATGCGCTTGAACACCTTCGGCTACGAATACATTGACCAGTGGCCCTTCACCATCCTCGACGAGCCTGCCCCCAAACCATAGACGCCGCTCTTGTTCGGCGAAACGCGGCAAATTGCGTCCTGCAGAGCATCCGCGTCGCCGCTGGGAACGAGATGGACGCCGGGCAGACCGCCCAATCCGCAGGCTTCCGTCGCGATGACCGGGACGCCTGCGGCCAGCGCGATCAGCAGCGGGCGCGGCTTATCTTCGACGAGAGCAGGCTGAACTACGGCTCCAACGCCGACAAGCCAATCCTCGGAGCCGCGTTCCACATGCCGTGTTCGCACCGGCTCGCCCTGGCGCTATCTGCCCAACGACCTGCCGCCCTGGTACACCGTCTATCCGCAAACCCTGCGCTGGCACAACGCAGGCTGCTTCGTCGTCCTCGTCACCGACCTGCGCCCTCTCTTGCCACGGGCATCAGGGCGCAAGGAAGAACCCAGTATCGCCCTTATGGATGGACGCACCTTGCAATCCACCCCCGAAAGCGGCAGTCGGGCGAGCTACGACGGCTACAAACGCAAGAAGGGCAGCAAAATCCATCTCGCCGTCGATACGCTGGGGCATTTGCTGGCCGCGACGCTCACGCCTGCCAACGAACAGGAACGCGCTCAGGTCGGCGCGCTGGCCGAGGCGGTTCAGCAAACAACGGGCGAAAGCGTGGAGCGCGTGTCTGCCGACCAGGGCTATACCGGAGACGAACCCCGTGCCGCTGCCCAACAACACGGCATCGCCCTGGGGATTGTCCGCCTGCCCGAAGCCAAGAAAGGCTTTGTTCTGTTGCCCAAGCGCTGGGTGCGAGCGCAGTTTTGCCTGGACAGCGCGTTTCCGGCGGCTTGCCAACAACTATGAACGTCTGGACGAGACGGTGAAGGCGCTGCATTTCATCGCCTGCTCCATTCTTATGCTGGCACAGGCAGATAAACTACTCAATAGTTCATAACACGCTCTAAGCGAAGGCCCTCTCTCGGCGCAGTTTCGCTTGCGGCTTTTCGGCGTTTCAAAGTCCAATCGTGCGCGTTTTCCCTTCATTGGCGCGCAGTCGCGCATTGACAGACGGCGGCAGTTCCCCTATAATTGCAGGACGGGCGGCCAGAAGGCGGTTCCTGCCTTCTGGCATTCTGAAGTCCGGCGTGCGCTGCCGTTCATGATAGTTACAAGTTGAGCGACAGCCTGTGGCGTTCGTGCGTTTTGAAAGGTTTCGGCGCTTGTCCTAATGAAACGTAAACGCGCTTTGACGTGGTTTGCCTACGCGCTGACCTGGGCAGCGACGATTTTTTTACGGGCCAGTTTGTCCTTGGCCCGCTCGAAATAAAACTTCGTCTTGGCGGCGAGAGGGATGTCGTTGACTGCGGGTGTCTGGGAGGCCGAGGCGAAACCAGCGCGGGCTATTTCGCTCATGCCGAACGCATAGACGCCTGTGCAACGGCGGCTTACAAAGCGCATCGTCCTTTTCGGTTACGCCAGAACGGTCTGCTGGATGGCGTACAAGGCTCGCTTGGAATTGTTGGCGCCGCCGATGGTCGCATACAATATTTTTACTACAACGGCATTTTCGTCTGGCCCAAAATCGAAGCGGTCACAGACCCGTTTGGGCCGGAACGCCGCGATCCAGGAAGCCGGCAATGGCTGTTTTACTGACGCGATTGGCGCAGCCCCGTCCCCTTCAGGAATCGAGAGCCGACGAGAAAGGAAATGACATGGACACACGAGAGAGCGTGCTGCAGTTGACGGAATTGGTGCGAACCGGAAAAGCCGAGGAAGCCTACCACACGTTCTATGCGCCCGACGTGATGATGCAGGAGAACAGCGACCCGCCCCGTACCTCGCTGCAAGCCTCGATAGATCGGCAGATGCAGGCGACCGCAGGCGTCACGGTCAACGAGTTCGCGCCGCGCGTCATTGTGGCGGAAGGCGACCACGCGGCCATCGAGTGGGTTCTGGACATTACCGCGCCGGACGGCTCGCACATTCACGTCGAGGAACTGGCTCTCCAGACGTGGAAAGACGGTAAAATCATCAAGGAGCGCTTCTACTACGACCCGAAGCAGTTCATCCCGACGCCGAAAAAATAGGCGCAAGAGGAGGCTATGATGTCAACGCTGGAAACGGCGGAGAAAATTGTGACCGCGCTATCCCCGGACGAACTTGCCAGATTCCGCCAATGGTTCGCGGAGTTCGATGGCGCGCAGTGGGACGCGCAAATCGAGGCCGACGCCGCTGCGGGCAAATTCGACACGCTGGCCGAAGAAGCTTTGACGGAGTATCGCGCGGGTCGGGCGACCGAGATTTGAAACACTTCGCGTCACGGCGATTCTGGCAATGCTTTGACGCGCTGCCTGCAGCGAAAGGAAAGTTATGCCCACGCTCATTCTTCATGCGTCTTATTCGCAGGCGCGGTACGACCTCAAGCCCAATTTCGACCAGACGATGAAAACTGGCAAAGGAACCGGATACGCCATCAATAACGCCCTGTCCCAACGTTTGTCGCCGGGCGATGATGTTATCGTTATCTGCAAGGCGGAGGAAAAGCAGGCGGCGGGGAAAATCGAGCGGCTGATTCCCACCGTCAAAACGGGCGGCGGAGTCCAGCGCTACGATATCATCATGCTGGACCTGGAGGAAGTTCCTTATACGTGTGGAAACGTCGCCCTGAACCGCAACGGCGTGGCGATCCTGTAGCCGTTCCGGGCGCGCAATCACTTTCTTGGAAAGTTTCTTCTCGGAATGTCATAAATGGAATGGCTGCAATTTGAACATGAAATACGCGACCTTGTGGAAGCGTTTGGTTACCAAGCGGAAGCCACTACGCCAAGTCATGATTTCGGTGTGGATGTTATCGCCAAGAGCAATCGCCGTACGGTAGTGGTTCAATGTAAACTTTATGGCAAAGGCAGAATTGGCGGCGACACAATGATGAAGTTGGTTGGCTCGCGTCAATACTTCAAGGCTACCGACGCTATTTGTATCACTACCAGCCAGTTCACCAAGCAGGCTCAAGAGATTGCCGCCAACGAAGACATCAAACTTGTTGATCGTGACAAGTTGATTCTGCTCTGTAGGGAACGCAGTCTAACAATTCCCTCGCTAACGGTTCTGCTCACGCCTACAGAAGAGATATGTGAATTGCAGAAAACAAAAACGAGCATCGGGCGAGACCTCAGCAATCATATTGTTCTGTCTTCCCCGCTTGCTTCACGGCGTCATGCTGTGTTGGAAAGAACCAAACTGCTTTTGTCGCTTCACGATTGCGGCAGCGCGAACGGAACAAAGGTGAACGGACAGAGTATCGCCGGGGCTACCATAATCAATTACTGCGATACCATTTCGGCGGGTGGCATCGTCTTAACAGTAGCGTTACAGACGCCTAGCGGCGTAATTGGCGCCATAAAGTAGAACATAGCCAACGCAAGGTATTGCAGCAGATAGGTCAACTGAAAAGCCCCGACCGCGCATAGCGGCGGGGCTTTCTTGCGGGAAATTGGCGGGGGATTCAATCGGAGTCGGGGTCATCGTGGTAATTGGCGACGCTTGGCGGGGTTGCGCCGGGATTGAAGAGCTGTTCTACCTCGTCTTTGCTGACGCAGATCTCGCGGGGCTTGGCTCCGTTGAGCGGGCCGACAAGCCCTTTTTGCTCCATCATTTCCACGATGCGCGCGGCCCGCGTGTAGCCGATGCGGAAGCGGCGCTGGAGCATCGAAGTCGAAGCCTGCCCGTTGTTCACAACCAGCCGTACGGCTTGTTCGAAGAACTGATCATCCACGTCGTCAGAGTTGTTCCCGCTGCCGCCGTC